>CAYVPZ010000100.1:0-10604 GCA_964453955.1 uncultured Solibacteraceae bacterium
ACCGAGCTGTCTTAGGCGGTAGCGACTACGTAATCGTTCCCGTCGCACCCGATCTCTTCTCGATCCGCGGCACCGAGAACCTCGGGAGTAAACTGGCGAAATGGCGTAAGGAGTGGGACCAGTGCAACGGCGCCTGGTCTGGCAGCTTCCCCATCCCGAAGGGTTCTCCCAGCTTTCTCGGGTATGTAATGCAGCAGCACAATATCAGGAACAATGCTTCCGGCATGACACAAGGTTGGCAGATATTTGGAAACCGACTCGAATCTGCGATACAAACGCACATTGTGGATCGCCTTCGCCCGCTGGGTCAGGTAGCCAACAGCCAGGCTATCGGATTCAATCTGGGCAAGATTCCCAACCTGCACAGTTTGATCCCCTATTCCCTGGAAGCACGGAAGCCAGTATTTCAGTGCTCAAGCCCAGACGGGCTGAAGGGCGCCCATATACAGCGCGCACGCGAAAGCAAGGCTCTCTTCAAACCTATTGCCCAAGCGATCGTGAGTGTACTGAAATCACCTCCCCAGAGTTGAAACGGCGAAAAGTCGCTTGGCCAGACAGCCGGACCTGTATCTTCTCGTGGGGGAGCGCCCGCCCCTACTTCTTCTCCCGCATCGCGGCGATCACCGCCTCCGGCACCTCGGCCTGCTTCAGCCTGGCCAGGTCGTCCGGCGCCAGCGAAAAGTGCCCGGGCTGGGCCGCGATCAGGCTGACGATGTCGCCCGCTTCCACATTGCCCCGCACCAGCCCGATGATGAAGCCGTTGGTGAGCAGTATGTCGGTCTGGGCTTCGGCGCTTTGCCGGGGATCGAGGGCCGCATTCTGCCACAACGGCGCCATGGCCTCGGTGAACGCCTTCACCCTGCGGCACCCGGCCAGCGCTTCCGTCAGCATCCTCCTGCGGCGCCGCTTCTGCGCCTCGTCGAACGCAGACAGCGCGTCGTCGTAGTTCTGCACCAGCATGTAGGCGACCCCGAGGTTGTACCACGCGTCGGCGGCCGCGGATTTGTTGTTTTCGCAGGAGGCCGCGCTGGCCCGCGCGAGCCGCACCACGCCTTCATAGTCGCCCTTCCGGAGAAGGTCCCAGGACTGCCGCAGGCCGCAGCTCTTCTCGTCCATGAACGGAACTTCCCAGGTTTCCGTCCAGGGAACGTACATCCGCTCGGCCAGCGCGGCGGCCTGCTCGAGCGCCATGTCTTTCACTTCCCCCTGGCCCGGATACTCGGGCACGGTGGTCATGCTCTGGTTTTCTCTCAGCGGGTCGACGTGAATCGTATTTGCGGCTAATTCGCGGCCGTCCGACAAATCAACCGCGTGAATGGTGGCAATAAAATGACCTTCCACCCGGGATTTGTGAAAAGCCGGCACACCGCCTTCGATAATGGTCTCCCGCTGCCGCGTCTCGCAGCGTGGAACCTCCACCGAAAACATCACCGCGGGTCCGATCAGCCGGCCAAGTTCCATGGCCGCGTCAGGGTCCGCCAGCGAACCGATGTGCAGGTCGTGGTCGCTCAGAACGGCGTCGATACCCGCGCGGTCGAAGACGGTGATGCCATGGCGGCGCAGATCCCGAATGAGCAGGGTGGCGAATTCCTCCGAGCAGTTGCCGGAAATCGGTCCCAGCACCACACGCTTACCCACCAGCGCTTCGCCGAGGCTGGCGGGATGGTAAATGCGGACCGGAGCCTTCTTCTCGGCGAGCGCCGGGATTGCCGCGGCCAGCAGACCCACGGCCACCCCCAGCCATCGGCTACGTGCTGCCATCTGATGCCACCATAACCAGGACGTGCCTCGCAACCTCGCGGTTTCCCGACCGGCGGAGCGGAGTTTCCGCGCCTACGGAGTGGCCGTAGCGGACGGCGCGGCTGCCTGCCAGTCCGCGCCCACGCCATAACGGCGAAAATCGCGGAATTCTTTTTCCGTCTTCATCAGGTAATGCTTGCCCGACCCCACATAAAGCGTTGTGGTTTGCGGTAATAGATAATCGTGGCCGGAAATGCGCACCCAGTCGTAGTCCACCGTGATCTCCGAGCGGTGAATGGGGAAGTCCTTGGGCAGATCTTCCGCTTGCACCGAGATCCGCCGCACCGACATCGTGCTCGTGTCGATGTAGACCAGTCCTTTGAAAGCGGCCAGCAGGCTCCGCGAGCCGCTCACCGGAATCACCCGGTATCGCGACCGCGCCGCCGGGACATGATACTGAAAGACGTTCACCCGTGTGCCTTTCCAGTCGGTGACGTCCTGCCACTCGATTTTCGCGCCCGCCTGTTCGGAAAACACCAGATCGAACAGGCCGCCGAACTCGCCGTACACGCGCGCCCCGGAGTTGTCGGTGCCCTTGGCGGGACTGCCGTTTACTTCCAGTAGCTGGGTATTTTCCGCGCCATCCGCATACTGCAGCACTTCGGTGATCGAATCCTTGGCCTTCCAGTCGCCCAGGCCGGTGGGGTCCACGGCTCTCCGGGTCACCTCGATGCAGGCGAAATTGGTGAGGTCGTTCTTGTAGTCGAGTGCCCGCTGCCGCACCCCGTCGAGGATGCGCTTGATCTCCGCGTCGTCCGGCTTCTGGGCGTTCCGGAGCACCTCGGGGCCGTTCTCGAACACGGACCCCGGGGCGGCCGCCGGCACGGACGATCCGGCCCCGGTCACCTCGAAACTCACAATCTGTTCGGACGTCTTGCCAGCCTGGGTGGCCTTCGCCACCAGTTGGTAGCCGCCCGGCGCCAGAGCGCTCCCTTTCATCGAGGTCATAAAGGGAAGCGCTACGCCTGCCGCTCCCTCCGGCAGCCGGCCGGACATTTTCGCGATCAACTCCTTGTCCTTCAGCAGGGCCAGTTCGAGTTGCGGCTTGTCGCTGCTGGCAGCGTCCGGATAGAGCGCCACAAACACGGGTATGTCGTGGCTGCCGGGCTCAAACTGCGCGGTTAGATCCGGAATCACCTGGCGTCTCTGATAATCGAGCGGTTCCGTTTCGGTTCCCTCCAGGTTGACCGGCTCCAGCCTTCGCACCAGCGAGAGGTCGCTGAGCGCGACGCCCGCGGGACGCGCCGGAACGGTGAACGCGATGGTCTTCGAGCTCACCTTCCGTTCCAGGCGATCGGCCACGGCAATGTCCATCTTGTATTCGCCCGGCGCGATTTCGAAAGGCCGCTGGAACGTGAAGTAGCTGGTCTCGCCGCCGGCCACGCCCGCGGCGGCCATCTGGGAAGGACGGTCCTGGCTGAATTTCTCCACCACCTGGCCCTGCTTGTCCTTCACCAGCGCCAGCACCGAGAAATGCGACTTGCAGATTTTGCTGTCGTTGTCTTCCGCGCACGAGAAGCTCTTCAGCGGGACTTCCACCACCAGTTCCGCTTGGGTCTTTTCCGCCTTCCAGCCGAAGCGCAGCACCTGGCCGCGGAAGGGAAGGGTTTCGGTTCGCTCGGGGCCGCTGAGCGCCTTGAGCAACGCAACCTCGAACGGCCGCACGTCCATCCCGACGTCGGGCGGCAGGGAGAAGTACCCGGCGCGCGCCTGCACCTGCGCGTTGCGCCGGCTGGTCTTTACGGTAACGGTGCGGAAGCGCCCATCGTATTCTCCGCCGGCCGGAGTGTAGGAGGCCTCGTAGTAACTGGTCATGTCCTCCGCGATGCGCTCAATGTGCGCCCGCAGATCCGCCCATTGATCGATGTACAGACCGCCAGTGGACTCGGCCAGGCGGCGCAGCGGCGGGCGCCGGTCTTCGGCGGGCGCGTTGGCGGCTTTTGCCGCGGCCGTCTCCGGCGCGGCTTCCTCGGAAGTGGGCGCCGGCGCGTTCTTCGCGGTTTCCGGCATTACCGGGCCGAAGGCGGCAATCTGCGCCGTTCTGGTCAGCCCGCTCACATCCAGCGCGTAGATGCTCACGCCCGCGCGGTTGGCGCTCCCGATCATCGCCCGAAGCTGTTCCGGAGTGGTGGCGGTGACGTCGATGCCGTCGGAAAAATACAGGATGGTCTTGCGCCCCGGCGTCTGGCCCAGGTGCCGGGTCAGCGCAAGCAATCGCGAAGGGCAGCGCGGAAAATGCTCGTCGCGGACGATCCGGTCCGAGGATCGGGCAATCTCCACCGCGGGCCCCGTATTGGGCCCCGTCTCGGCTCCTTTGGCATGCGTGGCCAGCGCGGTCACGGTTTCGACGGCGCGCCGCAGCGCGTCCCGATCGGTGGTGAACGCCTGCACCATATGGAGCCGGTCGTGAATCCGCCAGACCGAATAGGAGGCGCTACCCCCCGGGTTCTGCGTGAGCATCTGCAGCGCGGCGTCGCGCGCCAGACGCGCCGAGACGGCGTCCAGATTGTCGAACACCAGAGCCACAAACAGAGAACCCGCGGCCGGGCCCGCATGCAGGCGCGTTACCTTCACCGCATCGCCATCGTCGGTGATTTGCAGCTCTTCGGGGCGCAGATCGTGGACCGGATGACCGTGCTTGTCGCGAATCACCAGGTCGAGCGTGACCTCGTCGGCTTTGGCCGCCGCCGCGACGGGCGGCCCGGACTGCGCCATCGCCGATGTGCAGAAGACCAGACCGCCCAGCAAGCACGAACTGGCGAAAACTCTCAGCAACCGGGCTAAGAACACACACCACCCCCAAGACAATTGCCTGAATCAACAGTCTATCCAATTCCAGTCTCTGGGGGAACGGGTGGGGATGTTAGTCCGGCCCGGCGTCAGCCGTTGATGCCCAGGAACTGCTTGATCAGGTTCAGGTCGGTCTGGATCAGGTTGCCCTGCGCGACGGTCATCGGGCCGGCCAGAGCCGCCGGGCTGGTGCTGCTGGTTACTTCCCAGATTGTGGGCGCGAGCGGATCGGGGCTGAAGAAGTTCTCGTTGGGCAGCAGCGCGCGCACCGGGAACGGCATGTCCGGGGGCGTCGACGCGGTAGGCTGAGGAACGGGGGTGGCGTTCCAGACGATCTGGCTGGAGGAATTGAACGCCCACGATCCAGGCGCCCCGATTCCATTCGCGTTCTGTTGAGCGAGCAACTGCCCCACGTTCGCCGAGATCGATCCGGCGACGATGGCCCACTGCTGCCGCGTCTCGCCGTTGGGGTTAAAGATGTACCCCACGGTGGGTTGTCCGTTCGCGTTGGGGGCGAACGACGTCGGAGGCACCGTAACCGTGAGCGTGAGGCCCAGCGCGGCCCCGACCTCAGCCGCGAGGGCCAGGGCCTGCGCCTGGGTGCTGTGGGTTTGCGGGTTCACCGGGATGGTGATCGAGGTGTTTCCGGCCAGCGTTTCCGTGGCTGGCGTCGGCGCGATTGCCGGAGCAGGTGGGTAATAGGCCGGGATGTTGGCTGTCGCGGCGACGGCGTTGGTGATCGTCAGCGGCACTTCCGTGGCATTCTCGGAATCGAATACCAGGTAGTTCGCCATGCCGTTCGGGGGGAGCCCGGCTTTCGAGAGATCGACCCAGCGCTTGGCAGCCTGGGTAGGATCAAACGTCTGAGACGAGGTTACAAGTTGGATGCCCGCCAGCATGATGCCGCTGATGGGCAGCGGATACGTGGGCGTGGTGGGTGTGGTTCCCATATAGTCGGTACTCCTTCGTGTGTCTACTTCAGGGCGATGGCGATGATGCCGGCGATAGAAGGGATGGACTCCACCAGCCGCAGCACCGTGGAATCGCGCGAGCCGCGCGCGAGCTGTTGAATCACCGCGTCGCGATCGGCAATCGACTGCTTCTGAATGTCGGCGATCTGCTGGTTTTGCGAGACGATCTTCTGCAGCAGGTCGTTGTTTTGCCGGGTGAGCGCCAGTTGCTGGTCCAGAGCGGCGATTTTCTGATCCTTGTCGGCGATGACCAGCTTCAGGTTGGCGATCTGTTCTTGGTAGTTTTGCAGCAGGGCCTGCTGCGCCTGCAGGGTTTGCGCGTCCGATTGCGCGCGCGCGTCGGGCGCCAGCACGGCCAGGGCAGCCACCGCGATGAGTGCGATGCGGGGGATCATTTCTGCACGCCCAGTTCTTTCTCCAGCGGCGCGGCCTCCGCCTCGATTTCGTCCTCGCGCCCCTCGATCCGGGCGACATCGAGATCGACGGCCTCGAGCGGCGCCGCGCCAGCGTCGATCGCCGTGTTGTTGGCCGCGATTTGTTTCTGTTCGGCGGCGATCTCCGTCTCCGCCTGATTGATCTGCTGGTTGCGATTCGCGTCGTCCGTCGCGAGGGTGGCCTCGATCTGGGCTGCATCCGGCGTCACGACGGTTCCGTCCCAGATGCTGGCCAGCTCATCGATATCTTCAACAGCGTCGATTCCGCTGAGATTGGTTGAGGTTTGTTCCAGTTCCATTGCGGGATTTCCTCGGAGAGAACACGAGTGTACGCACAGCGTCGCCAGCCTTGATGCGTAAATAGCGGGAAACAGGAGGGATTATTCGGGTTACGCGTGATACAGCATCACGTAAACCACCACGCCAGTGATGCTGACGTACAGCCAGATGGGCAGAGTCCAGCGGGCGATGGCGCGATGCCGGGCGTAGTCCTTGCGCAGGCCGCGCCGCAACGTGATGATGGCCAGCACCGGCACCGTCAGGGCCAGCGACGTGTGCGTCAGCAGGATGGAATAATACAGCGGGCGCAGCAGGCCGGTTCCCTCATAGTGCTTTGAGCCGATTTGCGCGTGGTAGACGAGATAGGAAATCAGGAAGGCGATGGAAACGCAAAAGGCCGTGATCATCAGTCGGCGGTGGGCGGCCACGCGCTTGTGCCGGATGAGCCAGTAAGCCCAGACCAGCAGCACCGCGGCGGTGCCGTTCAGGGTCGCATTCAGCGTGGGGAGGTCGTGTACGCTCATAGAGATCTTTCCTGGGCCAGCGAGCGGAGGTCGGCGATAATTCTCGGAACAGCGTCCGCCTCGGTGGTGTCGTAGTAGCCGCGAATGTGGCCGTTGGCGTCCACCAGCACAAAGCGCGGGCTGTGCGCCAGGCTGCCATCCACGTTGCCCAGCTTGAATACGTCCTTGTCCAGCCGCTGCAGGGTGGCCTGCGGACCGGTGAGGAGATGCCAGCGCGCCGGCCTGGCGTGATAGACCGCCGCGTACTTTGCCAGCACCGGCGGCGTGTCGCGCCATGGATCGATGGTGAAGGAGACCAGTTGCGCATTGGGGACGTCGGCGATGGCTTCCTGGATGTGGTGCATGTGGGCGCTCATCATCGGGCAGATGCTGCCGCAACTGGTGAAGAAGAAGTCGGCTACCCAGACGTTGCCGCGCAGCGAGCCGCTGTCGAACGTGCTTCCATCCGGAGCGGTGAGCTGAAACGGCGGCACGGAGCCGAAATCGTCGAGCCGGCTCGCGCCCGGGCGGCACGCCGCAAGCGCCAGCAGCAGCGCCGCAATCACCGCTCGTTTCATGCCACGCGATCAAACAGCATCAAACCGTAAAGCAGCGGCAGGTAGAGCACCGAGGCGAGCAACACCGTGCGCGCCTGCTGCCGTCCGCGGTCCCGCATCACGCGGAGCGCGGCGTACAAATAACCGAGGCCGAGCAGGAACGCGCCCGCCAGATACAGGTTGCCGGTCATGCCGAGGTAACGCGGAATCAGGCTCAGGCCGAGCAGCGCCGCCGCGTACCAGAACATCTGCCGTGCGGTGGATTCGCCATCCGGTTCCACCACCGGCAGCATGCGGATGCCGGCGCGCTCGTAATCCTCGCGATACATCCATGCGATGGAGTAGAAGTGCGGGAACTGCCACAGAAAAAGAATCCCGAACAACAGCCACGCCTCGATGGTGAGACTTCCGTGCGCCGCGGCATAGCCAATGAGCGGGGGCATGGCCCCGGGGATGGCCCCCACCGTGGTGGAGTGGGGCGAGCGCTGCTTGAGGGGCGTGTAAAAGAAAAGATACGTGAGCAGCGTGATCAGGCCCAGCAGCGCGGTAAGCGGATTCGCGCCGAACCATAAATCCACAAAGCCGAGAGCGGAAATGGCCGTGCCGAACCAGAACGCGCGCAGCGGTTGGAGCCGGCCCGAGGGAAGCGGGCGGCCCTGGGTCCGCTTCATCTTCGCATCCGCGCCGCGCTCGTACCATTGATTCAGCGCCGCGGTTCCCGAGGCCAGCAGGCCGGTTCCCAGAACGGCGTGCAGAAGCGTCAGCAGATGCCAGCCGTGCGCGACACCGAAGTAATAGCCGATACCGGTGCTCATGAGGATGAGCCAGGTGATGCGCGGCTTGGTGAGCTCGATGTAGTCTTTCATCAGGGGCGTGAACGGTTCCGCAGCTTCGGCGATCCGAGCGTCTGTGAGTGGCATCGCCGGACCGGTCAGTTCATTCTACTTCACGGACTCTACCGGATTTGGATAGCAAACCGGGGTCCGCGGTTACAGCTATTTCTGAATTTTTGCACTTTCGCCGTCAGAAGCCCACCGGCTGGCCGGTGAAGACCTCGCGAATCCGGCCGGCCGCCCAGGCGACTTCCTCACGCGCGATCACCAGCGGAGGAGCAATGCGGATGACGTGGTCGTGGGTCTCCTTGCACAAGAGCCCCAGTTCCATCAGCCGCTCGCAATACGGCCGCGCCGCCACGGTCAGCTCGATGCCAATCAGCAGCCCGCGGCCGCGGATCTCGCGGATCGGCGGGTGCCGTATGGACCGCAGTTCGTCCAGAAAGAACTCGCCGAGAGAGGCCGAACGCCTCGGCAGATCCTCGTCCTGAATCACCTCGAGCGCTGTCCGGGCCACCGCGCAGGCCAGCGGATTGCCGCCGTAGGTGCTGCCATGGCTCCCCGGCCGGAACACGCCGAGGACCTCCGCGCTGGACACGACAGCCGAGACCGGAAGGAAGCCGCCCGACAGCGACTTGCCGAGGATCAGGACGTCCGGCCGCACGCCTTCATGCTGGCAGGCGAACATGCGCCCGGTTCTTCCCAGCCCGGTCTGGATTTCGTCGGCCATCAGCAGCACCCGCCGCCGGGCGCACAGATCCGCCGCCGCGCGCAGGAACCCGGCTGGAGGAAACAGGATGCCGGCCTCGCACTGGATGGGCTCGATGAGAAACGCGCAGGTATTGGGCGTAATGGCCGCCTCCAGCGCGCCGATGTCGCCGAAGGGCACGGTCACGAAACCGGGCGTGAACGGACCGAAGCCATCGCGATAGTAAGCGTCGGAGGAGAAGCCGGTGATGGTGGTGGTGCGGCCGTGGAAATTGTTCCGGCAGACGATCACCTCCGCGCAGTCCGGCGGAATGCCCTTGCGAGTGTAGCCCCAGCGCCGGGCGGCCTTGATGGCGGTCTCCACGGCCTCGGCCCCGGTGTTCATTGGCAGAACCATTTCCCTCCCGCACAACGCGGCCAGTTCCCGGCAGAACAGCGGGAGCCGATCGTTGCGAAACGCCCGCGAGGTCAGGGTGACACGCGCGGCCTGCTCGCCGAGCGCCCGCAGAATGCGCGGATGGCAGTGCCCCTGGTTCACCGCCGAGTAGGCGCTCAGGCAGTCGAGGTAGCGTTTGCCCGCGGCACCGTAAACCCACACGCCGCTGGCGCGTTCGATGACCACCTCCAGCGGGTGATAGTTGTGCGCGCCCCACCGTTCTTCCATTTCGACGAGGTCGCGCGCGGCGAGCGGCGAATCGAGGCGGGTCATGAGCGCGCCGCCGTTCCGCTATCGTGAGCGACCGGCGGGGCCAGTTGCGCGGCAATGCGCGTGGCTTCCTCCACCGCCCGCGCCAGCACGGAGCGGATCTTGCCGTCCTCCAGCATGAGCAGGCCGCCAATGGTGCAGCCGGCCGGGGTGGTGACGTCGTCGCGCAGGGCGGCGGGATGGCGGCCGCTGGCCTGCACCATGCGCGCGGCCCCCAGTGCCGTTTGCGCCACCAGCTTCAGAGCGAGTTGGCGAGGCAGGCCCACCCTCACCCCGGCGTCGGCCAGGGCTTCCATGATGAGGTACTGGTAGGCCGGGCCGCTGCCGCTGAGCGCGGTGATGGCGTTGAAGTAGGTTTCATCCACCGCCGCGCATTCGCCCACCGCCTCGAAGACGCGTTGCGCGCGCGCCAGATGTTCGGGTTTCGCGTGGCGTCCGCCGCAGATGACGCTCATGCCCTCGCGCACGATGCACGGGGTGTTGGGCATGGCCCGCACCCAGGGGTTGGCGGCGCCCAGCATCGATTCCAGTTGCGCCGTGGTGGCGCCGGCCATGATGGAGATCAGCAGCGTCTCCGGCCGCGGGCCCGCGCCGCGCAATGTGGCCAGCACCTTCGCGGCCTGACCCGGCTTCACGCAAACCAGAATCATGCCCGCGCCGGGCACGCGATGCTGATAACCCACTTCCACCGGGATCCCCAGCGCCGCGGCGGCTTTCTCGCAGGTGGTCTCGGTTCGGGCGGTGGCCCAGATCTGTTCGCGGGTGATCGCGCCGCTTTCGAGCAGGCCCTGGATCAGCGTGTGTCCCATCACCCCGGCGCCAACCACGCCGAGGGTTTGTCCGGGTTCCACCAGCCGGGTCCCGGCCGAGGCAGAGGCGGTCTGCGGATGTTCCATCGTTTGGAAGCTATTACATCATGATTGGTTGCTAAGACTCGCGGCCCGCTTGACGATGAGAGGTTCGGAGGGGCAAAGAAGCCTTTATGGAAACCTGTGTTGCACAACCCATCTCGGAGCAGGAGAT
>CAYVPZ010000101.1:0-10555 GCA_964453955.1 uncultured Solibacteraceae bacterium
GCGCTGCTGGCACTGGACCCGAACGCAGGCCAAGCCCCGCCGCGGACGCGTTAGCGCCTCACGCCGCGCCGATGAGCGGCCGCTGCCCGATAACCGGCGCCGGGGCCTTGCTCCACTCTATGAGATCGGCCGCCGTCATCGGGCGGCCCAGCGCGAAGCCCTGCACCTCGTCGCACCGTAATTCGCGCAGCGCATCCACATGCTCCCGCGTCTCCGCACCCTCGGCGATAGCCTCCAGACCGAGATCGTGAGCCATGCCGATAATGTGCGCCAGCAGGCCGCGCTGCGTCGGCGAATCGACGTCGCGCAGAAACGCGCGGTCAATCTTGACGCGATCCACGGGCAGTTCCCCCAGGTAAGCGAGGGAGGAGTGGCCGGTCCCAAAGTCGTCCAGAGCCACCCGCGCCCCGGTTTCCCGCAGCCGCCTCAAGTGCCGCGTGGTGAGGTCGTAGTCGGTGAGCACCAGGCTCTCGGTGACCTCGAGTTCCAGCAGCCCGGGGGGCAGGCCGGTGCGCTCCAGACAGACTTCCACCGATTCGGCGAAGTCGAGGGAGGCGAACTGCGGCGCGGAGACGTTCACCCTAGCGCGGATCGGCCGGGAATCGCGCAGCCAGAGCACGCCCTGCCGGCACGCCTCTTCGAGCACCCACGGGCCGATTTCGAGAATCAGCCCGCTCTCTTCCGCCACCGGAATGAACACGGCGGGCGACACGATTCCCAGATCCGGTTGCCGCCAGCGAAGAAGCGCCTCGACGCCCTGCAGGGTGAAGTCGGCGAGCCGAACCTGCGGCTGGTACTGCAGGAAGAACTGGCCTGCCGGCAGGGCGTGGTGCAGACGCTGTTCAATCTCCAGCCGGTCCACCCCGCCGTCCTCCATTTCCCGCGAAAACACGGCGATCCCACCGCCGGAATCGACATGCGCCAGGGCCACGCGCGCCCGCGTCAGCAGAGTCGCCGCGTCGCTTCCATGCTCGATCAGATAGCAGACCGAGGCAACCGGATTTACCGACAGCGTGTGCTCTTCCACCTCGAACGGGGCCGACAGCCCATCCCTCAGGCGGCGCGCCAGGCGAACGGCTTCGTCGCGGCTGGGAATGGTCTGCACCACGCACGCCAGCTCGTGGTCTCCCACGCGGGCCGTGCTATCGGTGGTCCGCAGGCTTCGCGTCAAGCGGCCGGCGGCCTCCACCAGCAGCCTTTCGCCGATCCGGTAGCCCAGCACGCGGTTGATCCGCGAGCAGTCCATGCTAAAAAGAAATATCGCGGCGAGGCCCGGCGGCAGGGAGGCAAACGACGTGTCCACATGGCGCTCGAACCAGGCCCGGTTGTACAGACCCGTGAGCGAGTCGTGCCATACGTGCCAGGTGAGTTCGGAGAGCACGTTGGCCTGTTCGATGATCGCCGCCCCCAGGCTGGCCACGTCACTGAGTTCGGTCATGCAGCCGGACAGATCCGGCTCCGCCACGGGCGACATCAGGGACGCCGAACCCACCACTTCGCCGGCGGCCGTCACCAGGCCGGTCGACCACCACGACTTCCATTCCGCCCGCGCAATCTCCGCCGCCCAGGGCCGCCACGACGGGGTGGTTTCGAGCGGGGTAACCTTGTCCCGATGGGGCCACCAAGGCGCCTGGCAAGGGCCGGGCTCGGGCGAGACCTGCTCGAGCGCGGCCAGCAGAGGGTCCGCTGTGCCCGAACTCGTGTACGCGAAGAAGCAGCCCTCGCGAAGCACGTGAATCACCGCGAGGCTGTGCGGCAGACACATTTCCAGAAGGCGCGCCGTCTCCCGCAGCAGGCGGTCCAGCGGTAGCTGACGGGCTATGCCCTCGCACAACTGCCGATACAGGCGGTGGAAGCCGGGATTGGCGGAGGGCCGCGCTGGAGCACTCTCGTCCCGCGCCGCGATTTCCTGGATCACGCCCGCACCAACCCGCCGCCGAGCCGGTCGATCTGTTCGGCGAGGCCGGTCACCGGCTGTTCCGTGAGCGTGGCGCACATCCACCGAATCGGAAGCTGGAACAGGACCTTGCGGCCATTGGCTACGCCGTGATACTCGTGAGGCTGGGTGAGCCGATCCTCCAGAGCGGCCCTCAGCCGGTCGATGTCGGTGGGAATCTCCGTAATCCAGAGAATCGTGTCCGGAGCCCATCGATATACGACACCCTTGTAGGCGTCGGCGGCCGCCGTGTGCGCGAACGCCAGGATGGCTTCTTCGGAGACCGCCGGACTGAACCGTCCACTCAGCGCCGGTATGTGCTCCAACTGGGCCGCGAGCACCGCAAGGTCGGCGGCTTGGGCGCAATGCTGCAGGGCGTCCACTGCCTCCATCGCGGCCTCCCGCCCGGGCAGCCCCGGCGCATGTCTCAGCACCGCCTCGCGGACCCATACGAACTTGTCCTGCATGCGGGTAACCGCCTCGGCGGATTCCTGCTGCTCCCGCTGGGTCTCTTCGCGGATCAGCCGGATCGTCTCCGCGAGCATCGCCTTCAGGGAGACGATGTCATCCAGCCGCGAGGCTCTTGTCAGCGAGGCTTGCACCCGATGCAGGCGTTCGATGCTGCGTTCGCTTCCCGTGGCGAAACCGAGCAGCGCGTCGTTCAGCATGGTCAGGATCGACTGCATGTCGGCAGCCTGCCGGTGCGACGCTTCCCTGGCCGCCTCGTTCTCGCGGGCGGCCAGTTCCAGTGCGCGCGCCGTGAATTGGGGGCACTCGGCCGGGCGGTCGGCCTCGCTCCACGCGCAACGCAGCACGGCCCACTCCTCCGCCAGATCCCCTTCCCCGGAAGCGTTCTCTCCCATTGACCCGTTTCTGCTGCGCGCCTCCATGGCTTCCAGAAGGCCCTCGCAGAGGGAATGACAGGTGCCGGACAGGGTATCCGGCTGCGATTCCACGGACGAACCGCCAGGGACTACCATATCGAGATATCTGCGAATGGAGATAAACGACATCCAAACAGACTTCCTGGAGAATTCTATCGGCAGTTAGCGCGATGGGCTGCATGCCCAGGCTGGTTCGAAATGTAATTGGTACTGAATTAGCGTTCCAGCGCGCGGAGGTTTCCGTGCGCCAGTTCACAAATCCCGCCCGCGGCTTCCCGTAACCCAATCACTTCTGGTCATTGATGCCCACAATCGCATGGGCTGGTTTCTGGACGTCCTTACAGGGGCCCGTCGCCTGCGGCTCGGCCGGAACGTCCACCGCGATCAGGTTGGTCGTCACGGTGCCGGTCCACGGCACGCCAAAGCGCGACCACCGGTCGGACAGATCTGTCTTGAGGGCGTCGGCCAGTTTCTGGTGCACGAACCGTAACTGAAGGTATATCCTGAGGCCGCGCAGATCGGGAGACTGTTTGAACGGAGACTTGTGCGTTACGGGCAGGATAACCTCCTCTACCCGCGGCGGTGTCATGTCGCCACCGGCCGGAATCACCCCAAAAACATCGTTTTTCGGGTCCACGGGACTGTCCGGGCTCACGTCGGCCGGAAGGCGTTTCAGCACCTTGAAGGCTGGCCGCAACAGACTGAAGCGTTCCTTGAATACGCTCATCGCTTCCGGCTTGAGCCCGGTGTAGACGGTTCTTTCCCGCAGCAGAGGCAGAATCAGCGGGCGGGGCCCGGCATTGTGATAGGTCACCTTGACGTTGAGCTGAAGCACCAGGTATGCCGGCGGCAGACGCTCGGGATTGTTGCCGCGCACGCGAGCGAAGCAGTAGGTTACGGTGGGTTCCGAGGCGAGGGCCGTGGGACCGGACGTCGTATTCTGACCAAAACAAAACCCGGCGCAGCCGAGCGCGATTGCGAATCTCACAGAGAGCATCAGCTTTCAAGTTTATCGGATGGGTCGAACGCTGGGTTGCGGCCTCTCGTCCCGGTCACGCTAAGATAGACCCGATGGACCGCCCCGAAGCCTGGGAACTCCTCTGCGAGTTCACCAAATCCGACAGCCTCCGCCGCCACGCCCTCGCCGTGGAAGCCTGCGTCACCGCCTACGCCCGCCACTTCGGCGAGGACGAGGGGAAGTGGTCCGTGACCGCGCTATTGCACGACTTCGACTACGAAATGCACCCGACCGCGCCCGACCACCCCATGAAGGGCGAGTCCATCCTGGCCGAACGCGGCGTGGACGCGGAAACGCGCCGCGCCATCCTCTCACATGCCAACTACAGCGGCGTGCCGCGCGAGTCGCGGCTGGAGAAAACGCTGTTCGCCTGCGACGAGCTGGCTGGCTTTCTCACCGCGGTGTCTTACGTCAAGCCCAACCGCAGCATTTTCGAGGTGGACGCAAAGTCGGTCCGCAAGAAGATGAAGGACAAGGCTTTCGCCCGCTCGGTGAGCCGCGAGGACATCGTCAACGGCGCCGCGGAGCTGGGCGTCGACCTCGACCGGCACATCGGCTTCTGCATTGAGGCGATGAAGGCGCGCGCCGCCGATCTGGGCGTCGCCGGAACCGCAAACACCTGAGTCCTCCACCCGGCCACGCGCATCTCAGAACGAGCGATGGCTGCTGCGGTCTCCGAGGAGCCAATTGTTACCCCGGTCGAGAAAATCCCGGGTACCGGCCGGGGTGGAGGCGGATTTGTCCACTTCCACCCTGGTGGTGATGGCGGTGGCGGCGACGGCCGGGAGCGCTGGCGGCCGGGCCTCTACCGCGTCGCCATGTGGGCCACGGTGATGGCCGTCACCACGCTATTCGTAGCGCTGGCGTTCGCGTACGTGGTCCGCTCCGGCAACCCGAAGTTCTGGCAGCCGGTGCGCATTCCGCGCATTCTGATTGGCAGCACCGTGGTCCTGCTGGTGAGCAGCATCACCTGCGAAGCCGCGCGCCGGACGCTGAACCGGGCCATCCTCGCCGCCACGCTCTCGCTCGGCTGCATATTCCTCGGCATGCAGGCGGAAGCCTGGCGCGAACTGGCCTCGCAGGGCGTTTTCGTTGCCGCCAATCCCCACAGCACGTTCTTCTATCTGTTCACCGGCGTGCACGGCATTCACCTGCTTGCCGGCCTGCTGATGCTCTGGTACACGCTGCTTCGTTCGGTGTTCCCTTCGCTGCGCGAGACCAACCTGGCGTGGGTCCGCGAGCGTGCCGGCGTAGCCGCCCTCTATTGGCACGTGATGGACGGGCTGTGGCTGGGGCTGTTCCTGCTGCTGTGGTTCCGGCCATGAGGGCTTTCACTTGCCCAGCAATTCCCCCAGCCGCTCGATGGCCCCTTCCAGCTTTTGCGGCTTCGTCAGCACGGGCGCGAACAAATCGCCGCGCGCGCGGAATCTCTCCACCGCGTTGTGGATGTTGAAATCGGTGGGCTGCAGGCCTTTCTTCACCTCCGCCCACTCCAGCGGCGTGGAAACCGGCGCGCCCGCGTACGCCCGCAGCACATACGGCGCGGCGATGGTCTTCCCCTCCACAATCTGCAAATAATCGAAATAAACCCGGCCTTTCTTCCGTTTCGCCACCGCGCGCGGCGTGGTGAATAACGCGGGTTTAGCGCCGGTCACCAGGTGCGCCAAGATCTCGGCGAACGAGCGCACCTGCTCGTAGCTATAGACCGGCTCCAGCGGAATGTACACGTGCATCCCGTCGCCGCCCGTCGTCTTGGGGTAACCCTCCAGGCCGATGAGCCGCAGCTTTTCGTGCACCAGTTGCGCGGCCTCCACGATCATGTCGTAGGAGCACTCCACCGGGTCCAGATCGATGAGCGCGAAGTCCGGCTTGTCCAGCGAGCCCACGCGGCTCATCCACGGGTTCTGATCGATGCACGCCAGATTGGCCAGATACAGCAGCGTGGCCCGGTCGTTGGCGATCACGTAGTGGATGGGGTCGCCGCGCGTCTCCGAATCGATCGGCTCCACGCGGATCCATTCCGCGAAATTGTCGGCATGCTTCTGAAAGAAGAACTTCTGCGCGATGCCGTTCGGATACCGCTTCAGCGAGAGCGGGCGGTCGCGCAGGTGCGGCAGGATGTACGCGGAGACGGCGTCGTAATAGTTGATCACGTCCCGCTTGGTGACGCCCTCGGCCGGGTAGAAAACCTTGCCGAGGTTGGTGAACTTCAGCGAGTGGCCATCCACCTCCAGCACCACCTCGGCGGGCTTTTCGGGAAGCAGAGCCGGCGGCGCCGCCGGTTCAGCCACCTCCTCGCGAACGGTCTCCTTCGGCCCCTTGTCGGTGCGCAGTCCCAGAAACACCGGCGCGCGCAACTGGCCGTCCGGAGTAATCTCCAGATACTTCACCTCGCACACCAGCTCCGGCTTCACCCACGTGATTTTTCGAAGCGCCTTCGCGGGCTTCGCAAACGGGCTCTTTGCCGTGATCAACGGCTCCAGTTTCGCGTAGATCTCCGCCAGGCTCTTGTTCGTGAAGCCGGTGCCCACCTGGCCCACATGCACCAGCCTGCCCTTCTCATACAGACCGAGAACCAGCGAGCTGAAATGTTCGCGCTCGCCGTGCGTAAAGCCGCAAATCACGAATTCCTGCCGGTTGGTGGCCTTGATCTTCACCCAGTTCGCGCTGCGCTTTTCCTCGTAGCGGCTGTCGGCGCGCTTGGCGATCACGCCCTCCAACCCCGCCTGGCGCGCGGCCTCCAGCATTTCCTCGCCTTTCGCCGCGAATTGCTGGGAATATCGGAAACGCTCGCTCGGTTTCAGAATGGCTTCCAGCGCGCGTTTGCGCTCGGCCAGCGGCACGGCCCGAAGATCGTAGCCGTTGAGGTAGAGCAGGTCGAACAGAAACAGCGTGGCGGGCGCTTTGCGCGCGAGATGCGCGATGGTGTTCGGGTCGGTAACGGCGATGCGCGGCTGAATCAGGCTGAAACTGGAGCGGCCCTGGTCGTCCAGCACCGCGATCTCGCCGTCCAATATGGCCGTTTCCGCCGCGACCGAGTGCGGCAGCACGGTGAGCTCGGGATACTGCTGCTCGGTGCGGTTTCCGTTGCGCGAAAAAATCCGCAGCCGTCCGTCTTCAATGAAGCAGATCGCGCGCACCCCGTCCCACTTGATCTCGTAGAGCCACTGCTCGCCGCCCGGCGGACGGTCCGCAAGCGTGGCCAGCATCGGCGTGACGGCCGCTGGCATGGGCGCTTTGCGCGCGCCCGGCAGCTTGCCCGCGGCCACGCTTCCCGCCGCGCTCTTTCGCGGCGGCAGATTCTCGGCAATCTCCTGCTGGGTGCGCCCGCTGAGAACGCTGGTGGCGTGGTCCTCCACGTTCCAGCCGGGCACGGCCGCGCCGTCCTTCTTCTTGATGAGCAGCCACTCGTTGCCCTTGCCCCGCCCCTTCATCAACACCAGCGCGAACTCGCCCGTCAGCTTCTCGCCGTGCAGGCGGAACTTCAGGTCGCCGCGCTCCAACTGCTTCTGTTCCGCAACGTCGCCCAGCAACTCCCACGTGCCTCGATCCCACAGCATCACGCTGCCGCCGCCATATTCGCCCTTGGGGATGTTGCCCTCGAAGTTTCCGTAATCGAGCGGGTGATCCTCCACGTGCATGGCCAGGTGCTTCGACAGAGGCTCGAGCGAAGGCCCCTTGGGCACGGCCCACGATTTCAGCACACCGTCCATTTCCAGCCGGAAATCGTAATGCAGCCGCGTGGCGTCGTGCCTTTGCACGCAGAAGAATCGCCCCCCGGCCGCGGCCGGCGTGTGCACTTCCGGTTTCGGCTCCGGAGTCTTGTCGAACGAGCGCTTGCGCGCGTATTCGCCCAGTTTCGCCATCTGCTCAAACTATGATAAGGTATGCCCGCGGTGCAGTATGTAACGCTGCTACTCCTGTGCGCCATTGCCGTGCTGGTGCTCTCGGCGTGGCGGGCCTCCGCTCGGAAGACCGATTTCTCGCCCCTTCTGCTGCAACTTGGCGTCATCGAAAAGGCGCTGGATCGCAATGAGCGCACGCTGAGGGAAGAGCTGGCCCGTGGACGCGCCGAAACGTCCGATGCCGCCCGCCAGTTGCGCGAGGAGGTGAGCGCCCGCATCGCCGAGTTGAGCGCCACCAACGAGAACCGTTTCGACTCGTTGCGCAAATCCGTCGAAGACCGCCTGCGCCATCTTCAGGAGGACAACACGGCCAAGCTCGAACTCATGCGCCAGACCGTGGACGAAAAGCTGCAAGGCACCCTGGAACAACGGCTCGGCGAGTCGTTCAAGCTGGTCAGCGAGCGGCTGGAGCAGGTCTACCGCGGGCTGGGCGAAATGCAGAAACTCGCCGGCGGCGTCGACGATCTCAAGAAAGTCCTCGCCAACGTGAAGACCCGCGGCAACTGGGGCGAAATGCAGCTCGACGCACTCCTCGAGCAGGTGCTGGCGCCGGAACAATACGAGCGCAACGTCGCCACCTCCGGAACCGGCGAGCGCGTCGACTTCGCCATCCGCCTGCCCGGCCGCGACGTCGCCACCTCCGTGGTCTGGCTGCCCATCGACGCCAAGTTCCCCCAGGACGATTACCAGCGTCTGGTGGAGGCTTCCGAGCAGGCCAACCGGGGCGCCATGGAGGAAGCGGCCAGGGCCATGGAGGCGCGCCTGCGTCTGGAGGCGAAGCGAATCCGCGATAAATACGTGGACCCCCCGCAAACCACCGATTTCGCCATCCTCTTCCTGCCCACCGAAGGACTCTATGCCGAGGCGTTGCGCCGGCCCGGCCTGGCCGATTCCCTGCAGCACAATTTCCGGGTGGTGATCGCCGGCCCCACCACCCTGTGCGCGTTGCTGAACAGCCTGCAGATGGGTTTCCGCACCCTGGCCATCCAGAAACAGTCCGGCGAAGTGTGGCGCGTGCTCGGCCAGGTGAAGACGCAGTTCCACCTCTATGCCGGCGTGCTCGGCAAGGTGAAAGAGAAGATCCGGCAGGCGGGCACGGCCGTGGAAGACGCCGAGCAGCGCACCCGGGTGATCGAGAAAAAACTGCGCGACGTGGAGGTGCTGCCCGCGCCATCCGGCGCGCAACTCCCGCTGGACGCCGCCGGGGCCGAAGACGAGGCCGGGACCCGCGTCATTTCGTGAGGACAATCCGTGGGGCCGTGGAGCAGGCGTTTTCGCCTGCGCAGCGCCGGGAACGGTATACTAACTGTTTTGTCCACCTCATCGCACGCCCGTGTCCGCCACTCGAGTGCCAGCCTCGGGGATCTGCCGATCCTCGGCTGGCTTCTCGCGCTGCTGCTGGCCTTCACCGCCGCGACGGTGTTTGTCCGCGAGAACTGGCCCCTTCCGGTCTTCCAGATCGGTGTGTTCGCGCTTCTTGCCGCATATACCGTCCTACGTCCCCCGGTTGCGATGGACAGGACTGGCTTCGGCATGCAGACGGTCGTGTTCTGCTGTATTGTATGCCTGCCCATATGGGGAATCCTGCAACTCGTGAGAGGCGCCACCAGTTCGGCCGCCGACACCTTCTCGGCCAGCTTGCGCTGGGCCGCGCTTGCCGCTGTTTTCTTTCTGGCTTACGCGCTGGCCCGCGGCTCGGAAACGCGCCCAAACACGAGCGCCCGGCGTGCATTCCTCGAGGTCTTCCTCGGGTTCGCTACCGCCGAGGCGGTCCTCTGCCTCACCCAGCTCTTCACTTCCAACGGTCGGGTCCTCTGGCTCTATAGCAGCGGCTACGACGAAGTATTCGGCACCTTCCAGTACCGCAACAATTACGCGCAGTTCGTGGAACTGGCCCTGCCGATTGCGCTGTGGCGCGCTCTTCGCGACCGCAGCCACGGTTGGGCGTACGCGCTCATCGGCGGAACACTCTACGCTTCCGTGATTGCATCCGCCTCTCGCGCCGGCTTCGCGCTCTGCACTGCGGAGCTGCTGGCCGTTCTGGTGATCGGCCTCATCCGCCTGCGTGACCCCGATACCGGCGCTCCCTCCCGTTCCGCCACTGCCATGCTCGCCGTTATCCCGGCAATTGCCATCGTCTTCACGATGGTGGTGGGCTGGGAGAACTTGCGCGAGCGATTCAAGGAACAGGATCCATACCTGGCCCGCCGCGAGTTTTTCGTCGCCGCGGTGGACATGGCCCGCGAGCGCCCTTTAACCGGATTTGGCCTGGACACCTTCCCAGCGGTCTATCAACGTTATGCCGTCAAGGATTTCTTCTTCTACGCCAACCACACCCACAACGACTGGGCCGAGTTCGCCGCCGACGGCGGTCTCCCGTTCCTGCTGCTGGTCCTGGTGCCGTTTCTGATGGCCGTTCCCTCCGCCGTCCGCAACCCGTGGGGGATCGGGCTGATTGCCGTCATGTTGCACGCCTGCATGGACTACCCCTTCCCTCGCCCCGCCGTTTCGGGTTGGATGTTCGCGTTGCTGGGGTTGCTGTACGCGACGCGCGCGACACCAAAGCGGCTGGATTCAGCGGCGCCGTGAAACAAAACCGGGCAAAACCAGCCCGCTGCACACCCCGTATTTCGGGTATGCTGGTGATATCCAGCAGCATTCTCGCTGAGGCTTCTTAATGATTTGTCCAGGCTGCGGTAGCACGGAGGTGCGTCCGTCGCGGCGCTCCCGGTGGGGCGATCTCATCCCCCGGATGCACGGACAGCAGGCGTATCGCTGCAAGAAATGCCGGATTCGCTTCCAGGGCGCCGCC
>CAYVPZ010000102.1:0-10495 GCA_964453955.1 uncultured Solibacteraceae bacterium
TGGGGGTTGACCTGGCGTTTGGCCTGCCTGGCCCCCGCCGCTGCCCCCACTGCTGCTGCCTCCACTGCTGCTGCTCCCACTGCTGCTGCCGCGCGGGATCTCCGCACACAACAATCCACCAGCGAGGGCGCCAGCGGGAATAATTGCCCAGCGCCATTCCTGGTCCGGGCTGGCCGGATGCTTTTCCACGATCACCGGGATCGAGCCGAGCGCGGCCCCTCCCAGAGCGCACGGCACGATGCGCTTCCAGTTGGTTCCTCCACCGCCTTGCGCGGACGGAGCCGGTGCGCCGGTGCTCCCGGTCTGGCCGCCGCTGTCATCCTGCGCGACGAACCGAACCGCCGTGTCCTGTGCAACGGTGAATTCCTCGCCACCGCGATCCACCAGAACCGCGCCCTCGCGCGCTCCAATGGTCAGCTCTCCGGCGATCAGAAAAACCTGCGCGTGTGTGGGAACGCCGCTACTGGGGACAACCGAGACATTGCCGGAACGGATGCGAGTTTCCACTCCCCCCTGCGAACTTTGCTGCAAGGATATGCCACCCCGATCAAGCACGGCGGTAATCCCGGATTCGTCGCGCTCCAGGGAAGCGCTGGTGTGCGGGCTCAGAACGATCTTGCTGCCGTGGCCCAGGGCGATTTCAGCGGCGCCATCTTCGACGGACAATCGGTCTCCGCTAAAGATGCTTTGGCCGATGGTGATCTGACTGCCGGAAATGCTCGTGTTGGTGCTCAACGTCACGACGCCAACTGTTTCGCCAGCTCCGAGAGCCGGTGGGAAGGCTACCGTAAGAAGAGCGAGCGCGGGGAGGCGCCCGGCAAAGCGCGACAGCGCTGCTGGCGCAAGGAGAAACATGTTCGGCCGCGGATCTGCGATTCCGCGTTCCTCGGTCGGCGGCCCCAGGGACTGCTGGCCACCTGCCAGCGCAGGGCGAACCCGCGCGCATCCACTCCCGCCAGAATTCCTGTGCCAAGTCGCGCTCCCGCAAGAGGCTCGCCACCCGGGGAAGAACATCACGGGTTCTCCAGTGGTGGGACTTTATCAGAGGAATCCGTTTCAAGTCAAGAAAAAAATGGCAGGAGAAATGATCATAAGATGTCACTCCCGCGGCCCACCCCGCCTCGCTTGTTCCCCGCGTATTCGCTATCGTAAGGAACGTATGCCCGAGTGGCTCAGTATCCATGAACCCGTCCTGGTGAATACCATTGGGCACTGCGCCGGCGCAGTCGTCTTTGGCATGCTCTTGTATCTGTTTTTGCTGGACTGGCGTCGGGCGGGCGAAGACCGCAACGGCCTGCCCGTGGTGGCCGCTTCCCTCGCCCTGCTCTGGAATCTGGGGTCCCTCGTCGCGCTGGCCACCGGACCGAAGGGCGGCACCGCCGCCGACATCGTGGTGGCCGGCAGTTTCTCGGTGCTGAGCCTGCTGCCCGCCGTGCTGCTGCACATCTCTCTGGAATCGCGCCACCGCGCACTATGGGTCAGTGGATATGTGCTCAGCTTCGCCGCCGTGGCCCTGCACATCAGCGATGTACTAACCCGCGCGCCGCGCTCGCACAATGCGGCTCTGTTGCTGGTCACTATTGGCTTCACCGTGCTCACGGTGATCTCGGTATTCCTCGAATGGCGCCAGCGCAATTCCGCCGCCGGCTCCCGGCTGGCCGGCGCCAAGGGACTGTTTCTGTTCGCCATCTCCTTCCTTCACTTCGGCTCCGAGCACACCAGCGGCGCCTGGTCGCGGGAGGTCGCTCTCCACCATGCCGGCCTGCCGCTGGCCCTGCTGGTGCTCCTGCAGGGGTATCGTTTCCTGCTGCTCGACGCCTTCCTGCGCTTCATCGTGAATGCGTCGCTCACCGCCACGGCGCTGCTCTTTTCCATTCGCATCGTCCAGGCGCCCCAGTTCACCGAACGCCTCGATCGTCCCTTCGACGCGGGCGTGTTGTTCGTATCGGCCTGCCTGCTGCTGGCGCTGTTCGTCCATGTTCGCAATCGCCTCCAGAGCTTCCTCACCCGGGTGATCTTTCTGCGCGCGAACGTGGACGAGGCGCTTCGCGAGTTGCAGCAACTGGCCCGCGCAACCAGCGGGGAAGCCGACTACCTGCGCCACGCTTCCCAGAGCATCGCCAGGTTCCTGCGCGCCTCGCGTTTCCAGCTCACCGAGAAGCGCCCCCTCGATGGCCCGCCGCCTTCCGCTCCCATCGCCGTCCTCGATGCCGCCCGGTGGGATGTGCCGTCGTGGGTTCGCGCCGTTCTCCCCCTGCGGTTTTCGCGTGGCGACGCCCGCTACCTGTTGCTGGGGCAGCGCGAAGGGGGACGCCGCTATCTCAGCGAGGACTTCGGCGTTCTCGGGCAATTCGGCGCCGCCGTGGTCGAACATGTCGAACAGCTTCGCGGCGTGCAAATGCAGAGCCTGGTCTCCCAGGCCGAGCTGCGCACGTTGCAGGCGCAAATCAATCCCCATTTCCTGTTCAATTCGCTCAACACTCTGTATGGCACCATCGATCGCTCCAACCCGGAGGCGCGACGGCTGGTGCTGAACCTCGCCGATGTCTTCCGCTATCTCCTGCGCACCGATCGCACGTTCATCGAAATCGAGGAGGAACTGAGCATTGTGCGGGCTTACCTGGAAATTGAGGAGCTGCGTCTGGGGCCTCGGCTGCACAGCGAACTGGAGATCGACGATGCCGCTCTGCACGCCGCCATCCCCATGCTCTCCATTCAGCCGCTGGTGGAGAACGCGGTCAAGCATGGCGTGGCGCCGAGAGTGGGCACCGGCTTCATCCGTCTGGCCATCCGGGCCGATGCCGGCGAAGTGTTCGTCGAGGTGGTCAACTCCGGGGAGTGCGATGCGCGAGCGCTGGAGAACCCCGGCGGCATCGGACTCAGCAACGTTCGCCGGCGCCTGACCTTGTGCTACGGCGACGAATCGCGCTTCGAAGCGCGCTCGGCCGATGGCATAACCACCGTGGGATTCAAGGTGCCCCTGAAACCTGCGGCGCGCGTCGCCGCGTCTGCTTAGAAAGTGCATGTCCGCTGGTAGCCGGTTACAGGTCGCTCACCCGTTCTCGCCGCCCGCCCACCTGAAAGCTATACGGCAGCCTGGCGCCGGCGTGATACAAGAGTCTGAGCCGTGGGGCTCCCGCTTGCCCTTGAAGACGCTCATCGTGGATGACGAACCGATTGCCCGCCGGGTTCTTCGCGAGGAGCTGGAATCGCTGGACGGCATCGAGATCGTCGGCGAGGTGGACAACGGCGCCGTGGCGGTTGACCGGATCGTCAGCCAGCGTCCCGACCTGGTGCTGCTGGATCTGCAAATGCCCGTCATGGGCGGCCTCGAGGTCATCCGTTCCATCCGCCATGGAACGCACATTCCCGTGGTGGTCATTGTCACCGCCTATGACGAATACGCTCTCGAAGCGTTCGAAGCCGGCGCCGTCGATTACCTGCTGAAGCCGGTTGGCAGGGAACGCCTGATGGAGGCCATCGAACGGGCGAAGCGCCTCACTGGCAGGCAGGCCGTCGAGAGACTGGCGCACTTGCAGGAGATTGCCGGCCCTCGGGAAGCCCCGCTGAGCCGCAAGATCGTGGGCAAGGTGGGGGAGGAGTATTTCCTGTTGAGCGCCGACGAAATCCTGGCGTTCCAGGCCGATGGCGACCTGGTCTGGATCGTCACCGCGAAAAGGAAATACCTGGCCACGCAACCTCTGAAGATCCTCGAGCAGCGCCTGCACCGTACCAGTTTTCGCCGAATCCACCGCAACGCCCTGGTCAACGTCGATCACGTCCGCAAGATGAGCGCGCTCAGCAGCCAGCGATGGCTGATCACGCTGAACAACGACCAGGAGTTCATCGTCAGCAAGCGCCAGGCGCGGAGCGTTCGCGAGTTGCTGCACTGGTGAAGGCTGTGGGGCAGGTTTCCAACCTGCGGCGGGTTTTCAACCCGCCTGCCGGCGTTTGCCGCTCGCCGCAATGTGGAGCAGGCGTTTTCGCCTGCCACGGGCTCTTCCGGAAATACCTTCGGATCTCGCCTTTTTCGGCGGCCTGAACGCGCGCGCGTTCCAGTGTGTAGAGCGGTTTGGCGCCCTCCGCATCCCCCGGCAACCACTGCAGCGATCCCCACACCCAGACCAGCGCTCGGGAGGAAAAGCGGACGCGGGCGCCGTCCGCGAGGTGCACCGCGATCATCTGGTCGCCATCGCGGTGAGCCGGATGGAAAAGGTTCCCGGCGTCGGGGAGCAGGTAGAACTCGCGCACCCACTGGCCCTCCGCCGCGGCGCGCTTGCCCTCCATCATGTATCCCAGAGCGCGCACCTCCACGCCGGCGCCGGGGTTCAGCGGGGTACTGTGGTCCTCGCGCAATAGACCAGACCAGTTGAGCAGAGCGGGATCCGCGCCATGGACCGGAGACAGATTCGACAGGTCTGGCTGAAGGGTAGCGGCGATTCCAATCATGACACCCAAAGCGGGCGCGAGGCCCGCAACCAGCACAAGAACCAGCGTGCCGATTTCCCTCCTGCTCGAAATCGCGAGCTTTCTCCTCGCCAGGGTCCGACCGCCCACGGGATCGAAGTTACCGGGGTGCGCCGCTGCCCCAAAGTAATTTCCCACGGGCGGGCGGATAGCGGCGATGAACGAACCATGCCTCGCGGTCGGCGGAAGATGGGCCGTTTCAGAACCCGGTTGGTGGCCTCGTCCGCTCATCGCCGGCGGCAGTTCACCCACCGGCGCGATACGCCCATCGGTCGAATTGTCCTCGGTATTGTTCCGAGGGCCGCTCACAATCGAGCAATGAGGAACCGTGTCTTCGCTGTCCTTGCGACCCTCGCCGCGCTATTCGGCGGCGGCGTTCTGAGCGCTCAATCGGGTAATTCGGGAACCATTCGAGGAACCGTTCTGGATCCCTCCGGGGCGGCCATCAAGGGGGCCACTGTCGAGATTCTTAATCCGGTGTCGCACTATTCGCGCAGCGCCCAGACGGACAGCCAGGGCAGCTTCGAATTCCGGAACGTGCCCTTCAACAACTACCACGTTCAGACCGGCGCGCCGAACTTCCAAACGAATCAGCAGGACGTGAGTGCGCGATCGTCCGTGCCGGTTGAGTTGAAGATCGGGCTGGAGATCGGGACTGCCACAACCACCGTCGATGTGACCGAGGGCGCCGATCTGGTGGAAACCGTCCCGAGCACCCACACCGACGTGGACCGCGCGCTTTTTGACAAGATGCCTCTGGAGAGTCAGTCTTCCTCATTGAGTTCGCTGGTGACACTGGCCACGCCAGGCATCAGCGCCGACTCGAACGGCCTTTTCCACGGATTCGGGGATCATGCCTCCAATTCGTTCTCTCTGGACGGCCAGCCGATCACCGACCAGCAAAGCAAGGTGTTCTCGAATCAGATCCCCCTCGACGCCGTGCAGTCGATGGAGGTGTTCGAAGGCGCGCCACCGGCGGAGTTCGGGGGCAAAACCAGCACGGTAATCGTGGTGAGCACGCGCTCAGGTCTCGGCGTCACCGAACCGCACGGCGACGTGACGGCTTCCTATGGCAGCTTTGGCAGCACCAACGACGGCTTCGACCTTTCCTACGGACAAGACAGATGGGGCAATTTCATCTCCGCCAACGGTCTGGACTCGGGCCGTTTCCTGGACGGTCCGGAATACACGGTGATGCACGATAAAGGCAACGAAGAGAACGTGTTCGACCGGGTGGATTTCAAGCTCTCCGACCTGGACTTCATCAACCTCAATCTGGGCTTCACCCGGAGCTGGTTTCAGACTCCCAATTCGTTCGATGCCGAGGACGCGACGGCCTGGAACGGAGAGGTGGTGAATAACGGCGGCCTCGGTCCCAATGGTCTGCCGGTTGGCCCCGCGGATGCGCGCTCGGAGATCAGGACGTTCAACGTCGCGCCGGTGTGGACTCGCACGATCAATCCCCACACGGTATTCACGTTCGGCGTTTTTCTTCGGCAGGATCAATACAACTACTATCCGAGCGACAATCCATTCGCCGACCTGACGCCTGATCCGCATTTCGAGGGCACTGGTCAGAGCGCCACCGTGGCGCAGAATCGCCGGCTCACCAATGCGGGCGTCAGGAGCAACGTTTCTTATGTACACGGCGTTCACAACCTCAAGATCGGCCTTCAATATGAGGATACGTTTCTCACCGAAAGGGATACCTTCGGCCTGGTGGATCCGACCGGAGACGCCCCCTGTCTGAATGCCGACCTCACTCCGGACACGAACCCTCTGCTGACCAACCCGGCGGACTGCACGGGAACGCTGGTTGCCAACACCGGCCAGGGATTCTTTGCCAACGGGGCTCCGGTCCCGGCTTTCAATCCGCTGCTTGCCTGTTACGACCTGACCAGGACGGCGCCGCTGCCTGCTTCCGACGGATGCCCGAACAGCACCAGCGGCGAGTACGGATACTACGGCCATGCCGACATCAGGGAATTCGCTTTCTACATTCAGGACGCCATCAGTATTCGCAACTGGACATTTAATATCGGTCTGCGCATAGACCAATACGATGGCATCGCCAGGGCCTGGCAACCGGAGCCGCGCGTTGGCATCGCCTACAATATCAAGCCGACCGACACGGTTCTGCGAATCTCCTATGCGCGCACTCTGGAGAGTCCGTTCAATGAGAATCTTGTACTGGCCAGTCTCGGCTGCAACAACCCGGTGATCGTCGCCTTCCAAACACTGGTTCCCGGCGGCGCCTGCTTTACGACATCGCCGCTGACTCCCGGCCTCCGCAATGAATTCCATGCCGGCCTTGAGCAGGCCTTTGGCAAGTACCTGGTTCTGGATGGCGAATACATTTGGAAGTACACCCACAATGCCTTCGACTTCAGCGTGCTGGCGAACACGCCGATTACGTACCCGATCGAGTGGGCCAGCTCGAAAATTCCGGGATATGCAATTCGCCTCTCCATGCCAAACTTCCACGGGTTGTCGGCGTTTATGGTGACATCCAGCGTGGCGGCGCGCTTTTTCAGCCCGCAAGTCGCGGGGATTGGCTCGACGCCCGTTGGGTCTGGCGTATTTCGCATCGATCATGACGAACTCTACAATGCCACCGGGCACCTGCAATACCAGCCCTGGAAGAAGCTCCCATGGCTGGGCTTCAACTGGCGTTTCGACAGCGGTCTGGTGGCTGGTCCGGTGCCCTGCGCCGGGGGCGAAGCCTGTGCCACCGGACCCAATGGAAGCGATACCGTGGTGGACGTCTCCAACCTCACACCCGATCAGCAGTTCGAAGGCGGGCTCTACTGCGGGACAACTCATGCGACGCCGACCACTCCGATCAGTCCCAACGATCTCTGCCCCGCGAGCATGTACGGTTCCACGCTGGTATCGATACCCGCTCCCGGCACCGAGAACAACGATCACAACCCGCCGCGCATCGCGCCCCGCAATCTGTTCGATCTCGCGGTCGGCCAGGACAACCTGTTTCATGGCGACAAGTACAAGGTGAGCCTCCGCTTGTCCGCGGTCAATCTCACCAACCGCGAAGCGCTGTACAACTTCCTGTCCACCTTCAGCGGCACGCACTATGTCACGCCGCGCGCGCTCACCGCAACCGTGGGCCTGCACTTCTAGCGACGACCGGCAACGATTTCGGAGTGGGGCAGGCTCTCAGCCTGCGGCGGCCTCTCAGGCCGTCCTGCCCCGCGGTGGAGCAGGCCTTGTGCCGCTTCAGTCCGTGACCGGCAGCCACACCGCGCTCGCCTGACCGGCCGAGCGGAAAACGGTCTCCGTAGCCTTCACGTAATCCGAGGGTTTCGCGAAGAAAACGTCGGGCACGTACGTCTGCGGGTTGCGGTCGTACAGCGGGAACCAGGTGGACTGGATCTGCACCATGATTCGATGACCCGGCTCAAAAACGTGGTTGGTGGTCGGCATGGCGAAGCGATAACGCTCCGGTTTCCCGGCCGGGATCGCCGACGGGTGCTCGAAGCTCTCCCGGTAGCGGCCCCGAAAAATATCCATGGAAACCGCCAGCTCATAGCCGCCCATCTCCGGCTGACTGGGAACTTCGTCCGGGAAGACGTCGATCAGCTTCACCACCCAATCCGAATCCGTACCGCTGGTGGCGGCAAACAGATCGGCAATCGGCGCGCCGCTGATGCGCACCGGCGCGGTGAGCACCGGCGTTGCATAGGTCAGCACATCGGTCCGGTCGGCCACCGTGCGCTGATCGCTCACCAGCCACTGCTTCCAGCGGTCTCCGTCGGCGAAGCGCACCGGCCGCGGCAGATAGGGCACCGGCTTCGCGGGATCGGAGACCCAGGAATCCGCGGCCGCTCCGGCATCGCCAGGCTTTTCGAATCCCAGGCCGAAGTCCGCTTCCAGATAGAGCGGCTTCATCGGCGACCGGCAGCCCTCTTCGCAGGCCGGCGGCCAGCTCTTCAGGCGATCCCAGTGGTTCTCCCCGGTGTTGTAAATGAACACGGGCGGCGTGTCCGCCTTCGGCGCATCCGTTTTCAGGTACTGGTCGAAGAAGGGTTTGAGCACGTCGCGCCGGAACTGCAGAGCGGTGTCGCCTTCCCATTTCAGCGGCCCCAGATTATAGCCGTCATAATTCACCTGGCTGTGCCTCCACGGGCCCATCACCAGATAGTTATGATCGGCCTGACCGCGCGCCTTGAGGGCCAGATAACAATGAATCGCGCCCCACATGTCCTCCTGGTCCCACAGACCCTGAATCCACATCGCCGGTACCGCCGACGGGTGCCGAGCCACCAGCTTGTCCAGCGCCTGCCCCTGCCAGAAGGCGTCGTACGCGGGATGCTCCATCATTTTCTCGATCCACGGCAGTTGATCCAGCCCGTGCAGGCGGGCATAAGCGCCGGCCGAACCAGCCCGCCGGAAGGCATCGTAGTCGTCCCAGGCGTCGCGGGCCACGGACTCGCCTCCGTCCTTCTTCATCGTCTGGCTGGCAGTGTAATCGAGGTTGATCTGCCGGAATGCACCATAGTGAAACCAGTCGTCGCCCATCCATCCGTCCACCATGGGACTCTCCGGAGCGGCCACCTTCAGGGCCGGATGCGGATCGAGCAGCGCCATGACCACCGTGAAGCCCTCGTAGGAAGAACCGATCATGCCCACGCGCCCGTTCGATTCCGGCGTGTTCTTCACCAGCCAGTCGATGGTGTCCCAGGCGTCGGTGACATGGTCCGTCGAGGTGGGGTTCAGCGGCCCACGGACCGGCCGGGTCATGACGTAGCCGCCCTCGGATTTGTATTTGCCGCGGACGTCCTGGAAAACGCGGATGTAGCCGCCCTCGACGAACACCTCATCGGCCTGCGGCAGGATGGCGATGATGTGTTCGCTGTTGCTGCGTTCGACGCGCTTGGAGGCGTTGTACGGTGTGCGGGTCAGCAGAATCGGCGCGTTCCTCGCTCCCCGCGGCACTACGATGACGGTGTGCAATTTCACGCCGTCGCGCATGGGGATCATCGCCTCGCGCTTGCTGTAGTCCTGGCCGGCGGTTACCGGCGTGAAGACGCGGGGGATGTCGCTGTCGGCGCGAGCCGGTTGTTGAGGAGCCGCGTTCGCGGGCGGCACGGTCAGGGCGAACAGCGCGATGAGTAAACCCGCTCCCAGCAGACCCGCGATGTTCCGTTTGTGGCGAGGTCCTTTCACCATCCAGCTATCATAGCCCGGGGGCAATGCGTCCGCCCGCCCCACGCTATCCTTGTAAGCAGCCCCCTCCATGGAAAGGACACCGTCTTCGCCGACCGCGCGTCTGATGGCCGGCCTCGTTGTGACGCTGGTGGCCGTCGGTGTGTTCTCCTGGTTCTCGCTGGTGCAGATTGCCGGCCTGCGCGACCTGCAAACCCGCGTCGTCGACCGCAACCGCCGCGATTCCCTGCAGCTCCTGCGCATCCAGAGCAACCTCAACTCTCTCGCCATCGCCATGCGCGACATGATCAGCGGCGACGAGCCCTATGGGCTGGAGGCGTATAAGGGCCAGTTCGACCGCCTGCGCATGGACCTCGACGACGCCATGCGCCTCGAGCAGAAGCTCGCCCCCGCCGAGCGCAGCCCGGACCGCCAGCATTTTCTGGCCGATTCGCTGACCCGCCTGTGGGCCTCCCTCGACCGCGCCTTCGCGCTCGCCGCCGCCGGCCACGACAAGGAAGCGCTCGACATTGTTCGCGCCACCACGCAGGAAGAACAGAGCGTCACCACCAGCGTGGCCCGCCTGCTCATCGGGAACTACGAGGCCGAAGACCTGGCCATGGCCCGCATCCAGCAAATCTACGTGGGCGTGGAGCGCAACGTCTACATCTTTGTCGCCGCCATGCTGCTCAGCCTCTCCTTTGTCAGCCTGTACCTGATCTATTCCAACCGCCGGCTGTTCGAGCGCCTGGCTAGCCTCTCCGGCGAGCGCCGCGATCTCGCGCGCAAGCTGATTACCATGCAGGAAGAAGTGCTGCGCTCCATTTCGCGGGAGCTGCACGACGAGTTCGGCCAGATTCTCACC
>CAYVPZ010000103.1:0-10419 GCA_964453955.1 uncultured Solibacteraceae bacterium
CATACATGTGGGCCGATATCGTTGACGAACTCGACTACTACTTCATCCAGGGCGAGCGGTTTGACGATCTCACAAAGGGCTATCACGTACTCACCGGCCGGATCCCGATGCCGCCGAAATGGTTCTTCGGCTACGCTCAGTGCAAGGAGCGTTACGTCAATGCCAAAGAGCTTGTGGATACCGTTTGCGAGTATCGTCGGCGATGCATTCCTCTGGATCTGATTGTCTTGGATTGGAAATCCTGGCCTGATGGTGGCGGCTGGGGACAGAAATCCCTCGACCCGGTACGGTTTCCGGCTCCAAAGGAACTGACCTCCCAACTGCACGCCATGGGTGCCAGGCTGATGGTGTCGATCTGGCCCAGTATGACCGGCGACGGAGCAGACCGGCAGGAAATGCTCGAACACGGTTTGATGCTGGGCAACCAGTCGACCTATGACGCCTTTCAGGACGAAGCGCGCCGGCGCTACTGGGAGCAGGCCAACCGCGGTCTGTTCTCAAACGGAATCGATGCGTGGTGGTGCGATTGCAGCGAGCCGTTCGAATCGGACTGGCATGGCGCGGTGAAGCCCGAGCCACACGAACGGCTGCTGCTCAACACCGGAGAAGCCAAGCGGTATCTCGATCCGGGCCACATCAGCGCATACTCGTTACTGCATGCCAGGGGGATTTATCAGGGCCAGCGGGGGGCCAGCCAGGACAAGCGCGTCGTCAATCTGACCCGGTCGTCTTATGCCGGCCAGCACCGCTATGGGACCACGACCTGGTCGGGCGACATTTGCGCAACCTGGGAGGCACTGCGGCGCTCGATTCCCGAGGGTCTGAATTTCTGTGCCGCCGGGGAACCGTACTGGACCGTGGACATCGGCGGCTTCTTTATCAGAAACGACCCGGCACACTGGTTCTGGCGCGGCGATTACGTCGCCGGGTGCCGAGGGCTCACCGATGCCTCCGCGCGGGAGCCCGATCCTAACGATACCGGTTGCACCGATCTCGGGTACTGGGAGCTCTACACCCGCTGGCTGCAGTATGCGGTCTTCCTGCCGATGTTCCGTTCGCATGGAACGGACGCGCCGCGGGAAGCCTGGCGCTTCGGCGAACCGGGCACCGCGTTCTACGACGCGATCGTCCATCACATTCGGCTCCGCTACGAGTTGTTGCCGTATATCTACTCTGTCGCGGCCCAGATGAGTCTTAGCAGTTGGACGATGATGCGGGCGGTTGCATTGGATTTCCCGGACGACCTCGAGACCCACGACTTGGCGGATCAATACCTGTTTGGGCCCGGCTTGATGGTCTGCCCGGTGACGAAGCCCATGTACTACGATCGGAATTCCAAGCCGATCGCCGGCGTTGCGAAGAGCAGGCCGGTACACCTGCCGTCGGGCACCGGATGGTACGATCTCTGGACCGAGGCCTGGTTCCCCGGTGGAAAAACAATTGAGACGACCGCGCCGTTAGAAGTAATTCCGGTGTTCGTGCGGGCCGGCGCAATCGTTCCAATGTCGCCGGTGATGCAGTATGCGGATGAGGTCCGGGACGCGCCTTATGAAGTCCGGGTGTATCGCGGTGCCGACGGTTTCTTCCCTCTCTATGAGGACGAGGGAGATAACTATAACTACGAACGGGGCCGCTTCGCTCTCGTGTCGCTGCGGTGGACCGAAGATTCCGGCGAACTCATCATCGCCGCTTGCGAGGGTGATTTTGACGGGATGGTCAAGTCGCGGGAGTTCCGCATCGCGTTCATCTCCGCCTGCGGCCGGCAGTCGCGCACCGTGGTGTACAGCGGAGAGGAAATCCGCGTGCGCCCCGGGAGCGGCGAAGGAACCCCTGAATCCCAATCATGAAAGAACATTTCACTCTTAACTCGACGCGAGGCTGGCTGCTGGTGTCCGTTCTCGCCACGAGCGGTGCCATCTGCGCAGCTCAGAGCGTGGCCGATACCAGTGGCGTGGAATTCCACGTAAAACCGGGAGGGGTGGAACCGTTCACTTCCTCCGATCCGTCAGTCAGGCCTCAACTCGGCAAGCCAGGTAAGCCGAAGTGGGCCACGGGAGGCATCGAGCCCGGATACTGGTTCTCAGGAGGTGGTAGCGCCGAGCGGCCCTTCGCGACACTCTACCAGGCGCAACTGGCCGTCCGCGAGCTATTGCGAACGAAAGGAAACCCGGCAGGCGGGATCAGAGTCATCGTGCACGGAGGCTTGTATCGATTGACGCAGACGGCGGAATTCATTCCGCAGGACTCCGGTACGCCGGGGAACCCGGTAGTTTACTCTGCCGCGCCAGGCGAAAAGCCGGTTTTCAGCGGTGGCTTACCGGTCAAGGGCTGGACGAAACTGGAAATGGTGCCGCCAGGCCTGCCTTCGGTGGCCGTTGGGCACGTGTGGGTCGCGCTTGCCCCAGAGGTTGGAGCGGCGACGCTCGACTTCCGGCAGTTGTACGTAAGCGGTCGCAAGGCGGTGCGCGCGCGTTCCCCCAACGGGGACAACCTGCACCACCTGTTGGAGTGGGATGCTGTCAATCGGCAGGCCATTGTTAATGCCAACGAGATCGGGGAGTGGCGGAACCTTAAACGCGTAGAAATGTTTTTGCAGCAGTCCTGGGTGGTTTCCATGCTTCGCGTGGAATCCATCACGATGGAAGGGACACGGGCGCGGATCACGTTCCAGCAGCCGGAGCGGGACATCGTCTTTTCTCACCCGTATCCATGGCCGCGCAACACTGACCCGTTTTACTTTGCCAACGCGCTGGAATTCCTTGACGAGCCCGGAGAATGGTATCTCGACTATAAAGCCGGACTCGTCTATTACTGGCCGCGTGCCGATGAGGACATGGCGACGGCCCAGGTTGTAGCGCCGCACCTGGAAACGCTGGTCCGATTCGTGGGTTCGATGGATCGCCCCGTGCACGACATAGAGTTCAGGGGACTATCGTTCGAGGATTCCACGTGGATGCGTCCGACGCAGGAGGGGAGCGTGCCGCTCCAGGCGGGTCAGTACTTCGAGCAGCCCGCGTATCGGATCGAGGGCGGTGTCCCGGAGTTTGCCGGCTTGGACAACCTGGGCTGGACCGGTCGGCCTCCCGCGGCGGTGTATCTCGCCGGAGCGAGCGGAATTGTTTTCGAGCGTTGCCGATTCCGCAACACAGCGTCGGCTGCCCTCGACCTGCACTACGCCACTCACAGCAACCGGATTATCGGCTGTGTGTTTCACGGAATTGGCGGCAATGGAGTGCAGATCGGCAGGTTCTCCGAGCAGGGACTGGAAGCTCACCTGCCTTACCGCGTTTCCGACGAGCGCGAACTCTCTCTGAACGACCGTGTGGCGAACAGCTATTTCCGCGACTGTGGCAACGAAGACTGGGGCTCCACGGCAATCGCGGCAGGGTTTCCGCGCGGCCTCACTATCGAGCACAACGAGATCGTCGAAATGCCATATTCCGGCATCAGCGTGGGCTGGGGCTGGACCACGCTGGAGAACGCGATGCGCGACAACAAGATTCTGTACAACAGGATCCACACCTACATGCAGCGGATGGGCGACGGCGGAGGCATCTATGTTCTCTCCAATCAGACACCGTCGGAAATCCGGGGCAACTACGTCTTCGATCTGCGCCGGTCCCCAAACGGCGACCCGAGCTGCATGATTTACCTCGATGAGGGATCCTCGGGATTCCTTGTCAAGGACAACCTGACGGAAACCAACGTATTTTTCAAAAATCGGAACGGCAAGGGGAACCGCTGGGACAACACCGGCACGGAGGGTCCACCGGAGTTGAAAGGCGCATCGGGCGGTGAGGGCGCAGCCGGCCTGGAGCCTCCGTTTCGTGACTTGATCGAGTAGCGTTCTGCCAGAGGCGCATCGAAGACAGTCAAGTATGGTGTAATGATGTCGCATATTGTTCTGGTGCTGCTGCTGTGCGCCCTCGCGGTCAGCGCGCAGACGCAAGCCGCTCATCCCACGTGGCTCGGCAAGGGGCGGCTTTTCGTGGGAACCTGCTACCAGCCTGTCGACCGCTCGCCGGACGAGATAAACCGGGGACATCGCACTAATGAAGGCTGCGGGCTTCAAGATGGTGCGGATCGGCGATCTCGCATGGGATTCGATGATCACCAAGTAGTGCCGCTCCCTGATAAACTTCCCTTCAAATGTCCATTGGACGCCAGGTCCGGATATTCACGGATTGCGGCCCACGGCGTATCGACAATCAGCATCAGAACAAGGAGAGATTGAGAATGAAAGGCGTTGGAATCGCGATGCTTCTGGCAGTGACATACTGTTGCGCGCAGGAGACCGGCGGCTTTGAGCCTGCTTCAACCAATGTCTGGGGAGCGGCATATCCGCGCATCGACAGCAGCCGCAGGGTTGAGTTCCGAGTGAAGGCTCCAAACGCAGCGAAGGTCACGCTGAACTTCTGGAGTCTGCCGAAGCTGGAGATGGCCAAGCAGGCAGACGGATTCTGGACCGTTACGACACCGCCCCTTGTTCCGGGGTTCCACTACTACACACTGGTGATCGACGGGGCCGAATTCACCGACCTCAACAGCCATGCATTCTTCGGCGGAGGCAAGGACGCGAGCGGAATCGAGATTCCGGAGGCGGGAAGCACTTACTACCTGCCCCAGGACGTCCCGCACGGCCAGGTTCGCGAAATCTGGTACTACTCGAAGGTCACCGGAACCTGGCGGCACGCGCTGGTGTACACCCCGCCCGATTACGACACGCGGAACAGCGACCGCTATCCGGTGCTCTATCTGCAGCACGGCGGCGGCGAAGACGAGACCGGCTGGATCAAGCAGGGACACGCCAACTTCATCCTCGACAATCTGATTGCGAGCGGAAGCTCGAAGCCGATGATCATCGTGATGGCATACGGTTACACAGAGCGCGCCGGACATCCCCTTCCGGATCTCACCGGCAAGCCTTTCGGCTCACCCGAAATGATGCGCGCCATGCAGGAGATGGCCGCGGCGTTCGAGGACGACATGACCGAGGTCCTCATCCCGTATATCGACTCGCATTTCAGGACGCTCGCGGATCGCGATCACCGTGCCATGGCCGGTCTTTCGATGGGCGGCATGCAGACGTTCCAGGTGACTTTCGATCACCTAGATCTCTTCTCGTTCATCGGGGGATTCAGTGGCGCAGCCGGACCGCTGGTGCTGGGCAACGAAAAGCTGGATCGAAAAACAGCCTTCCACGGTGCGCTGGCGGACCCCGCCGCTTTCGCGAAGCGAGTTCATCTGCTGTGGCTGGGCGTCGGCACCGAGGAGCCGGCGATGATGCGCAACGGACTTCTCAGACTTCACACTTCATTGGAGGAAGCGAAGATCCAGCACGTCTTCTACGAATCGCCGGGCACGTCACATGAGTGGCAGACGTGGCGTCGCGACCTGCGAGACTTTGCACCTAGGCTCTTTTGACGAGCCGCTCAGTGAGCGTCTAGACAGGCGCACGCACGAGGCGGCGACTGACAGGAGTTTTCGCTTACTGTATCGTTGACAGGACCTTCTGCGCCCAATATAGTCAAACGAGACAACTGTGGAGTCGAGATTCCACCATGACTGCTCAGCCGCCGTCTGCCCGCTTCGCGCTACAGATCGGGCGGGGCGCTGTGAGTCACGTTGATCGGGAGAGATTCCGTGAACCGAAGAGATTTCTGCAGAATCACCGCAACGGCGGCCACGTTGCCAGCGTTGCCCCTTCCGGCTCGCGCCCACCAATCCGGTGCAGCCAATGGATTCGACAAACCCACCCAGGATTACGCTGCCTTTTGCGCAACGCCGGAACAGGAGCGGGTGTTTTATGGGCTGGATGGCGGAAAGATCGTCAGCGAGAAGCTGAACGAAGACGGCTGGAAAGCGACGGGCTGGGGCGAACCCAGGGAACTGCCGGTCCCCAACGGTTCCTGGGACGGGGTGCCGATGGACTCCCCGATTTCCGGGCTGGCCGGTGAGGGCCCCTATCAGCCCACGTGGGATTCACTGCTCCAGTACGACGCCCCGGAGTGGTATCGCGACGCGAAATTCGGGATCTGGGCGCACTGGAGCCCGCAATGCGTCCCGGAGGCGGGTGACTGGTACGCGCGAAACATGTACGAAGAGAACTCCCCACAGTACAAGTATCATCTCGAGCATTACGGCCATCCTTCGAAGTTCGGATACAAGGACCTCTGCGCGCAGTGGACTCTGCTCAACTGGCACCCCGATGAACTGATCCAGCGATACAAGCAGGCGGGCGCCAGAATCTTCTTCACTCTCGCCAACCATCACGACGGCTTCGACGCCTGGGATTCAAAACACCATCCCTGGAACGCTGTGAATGCCGGGCCACATCGCGATGTGGTGGGGACGTGGGCCGCCGCCGCGCGCAGGCATGGAATGCGTTTTGGTGTTACCGTTCATCAGGCGCGCAACTGGTGGTGGTTCCAGACGGCGCACGGCGCCGACAAGACCGGTCCGCTGGCGGGCGTCCCTTACGACGGTAAGCTGACCGCGGCCGATGGAAAAGACGCATGGTGGGCCGGCCTCGACCCGCAGCGCCTATACGGACCCAAGCACCCGGAGAATGCTCTGCCCGACATCTCCTACGTCAGGAATTTCTACGACCGGACGCGCGACCTCATCGATCAGCACGATCCTGATCTGCTCTACTTCGATAACGCGCTGTTCCCGCTGGGCTGGGCCGGAATGAACATCGCGTCGTATTTCTACAACCACAATCTGAAGACGCGCGGCGGCCGGATGGAGGCCGTCGCCAACATCAAGAACGTCCCCGACCGTCTGGCGAAAGCTGTCGTTGCCGACTATGAACGCGGTCTCACCGGCGGGATCGTGCCATATGCCTGGCAATCGGAAACCTGTATCGGGCAATGGCACTACCGGCGCAGCCTGCTCGAAGAACCCGGCGAGTACGGCGGATACATGGAACCCCGCGACATCCTGCACTGGATGATTGACACGGTGAGCAAGAACGGCACGTTTATTCTCAACGTCCCCGGCAGGCCCGACGGCAGCATCGATCACAAGGAGGAGGCCATCGTCGACCAGATCGGCGCCTGGATGCAGATCAACGGCGAGGCAATCTACGAGACCCGTCCGTGGAAGGTGTACGGCGAAGGGCCGAACGCCGTCAAGAGCGGGTCGTTCCAGGGAGGCAGCGTTCACAATCTGGGCCCGAAGGATATCCGGTTTACGCGCAACAAGGCGAGCACAGTGATCTATGCGATCATACTTGGCTGGCCCGCGGGTGCGTTCATCATCGAATCATTGGGTTTGTCGGCAGCCACACAGCCCGGGAAGATCGCAAACGTGCAACTGCTCGGCAGCGGCGAAAAGCTGACGTGGGAGCAGACCGCCGCCGGCCTTCGCGTTCAATTACCGTGGCCGGAGAGCCCCGCCATGGACTATGCGGTGGCGCTGAAGCTGGCCCTCACGTGACCGGCGCAGACTCCGAAAGAGCATCAGAAAGAGCTGAAAACGACACGTCGGCGATCGTGTCGCGCCGACCTCAGTCCACTTTTGCAGCAAACGAGCATAATAAAGACAAATGTCAGTAACGATGAAGGACATCGCGCGCGAACTCGGTGTGTCGGTCGTCACGGTATCCAAAGTGATACGGAATCACGCCGATATCGGGGAGGAGACACGCCAGCGGGTGCTGAAGCGGGTCAAGGAACTCAACTACCAGCCGAATCCGGCCGCACGTGCACTGGTCACGGGCAAGACCTACACCGCCGGCCTGATCGTTCCCGACCTTGTACATCCCTTCTTTGCGGAGGTGGCGATGGGGCTTTCCAACGCGCTCCGCCGCAAGAGCTACAGTCTCCTCATTTCCTCCTCGCAGGGGGACCCCGAACTCGAGCGTCAGGAAATCAAACGATTGCTGAACCGGCGGCTGGATGCACTCATCATCGCTTCCACGCAGTGGACTGTGGAATCCTTCAGGCGTATTGAAGAGCAGAAGGTGCCCTACATTCTCATCGACCGGGCCTTCCTTGGAATGCCGGCGAATTTCGTTGGAGTGGACGACGTAAACGTCGGTCGCGTCGCCACGGAACATCTCATCGAGGTGGGCTGCCGGCGAATCGCGCACGTACGCGGTGCGGCGGTGAGCACTGCCATCGGCAGGCTGGAAGGCTACAATCAGGCGATGTCGAAACACCAGATGACGCCTTATCAGGGTTACGTCGTCACCGGCCGGTCCGCGGACGCCGACAGTTGGAGCAGCGGATATGAGGCCATGAAGAAGCTCCTCGCATTGAATCCCCCTCCGGATGGTGTTTTTTGCTACAACGACCCGATTGCGATTGGCGGAATCGACGCGATTCTCGAGGCCGGATTGCGCGTGCCGCAGGATATCGCAGTGGTCGGATGCGGGAACCTTCACTTCGATAAGTCGCTGCGTGTGCCACTCTCGAGCGTCGATCAACAAAGCGTGGCGATTGGGGAGCGCGCCGGGAAGCTGGTGCTGTCGGTGATCGAGGCAAAGACCCCTCCCCAACCTAAGAGCATCATGCTGGAGCCGAACCTGATCGCGCGTGAATCCACCCGCAGGGAACCCGCTGCCCCTGGCGGTATCGACGGAACGCGGCTTCGTTGACAAGCGCCAGGTGGACTGTATGACCGCTGGAGCAGCGGAGGACCAGCGGAGGAACGCCTACATTTCGACTGGTGCCAAGGAACGGCGACAGCGGCAGGGCTAGCCACGTCACGGTGCGCAGAGCGGTGCAAATCTGTCCGGGCTGGTTCCGCAGCGTAATACCGGGTGGCTGCCCGGCGGAACCGGGAGAAGCGTTGACAACATCGTCCTCCGCTGCTCCAGCGGCCGCCGGTCTCAACGCTCGTAAGCCCTGTACGCTGTGAGGCAAGGGCAGAACCGCGCCGTTCCCGGACGCTGGTGAAAATGTACGTAGTCCTCCGCTGGTCCTCCGCTGCTCCAGCGGTATTGCCGGACGACGACGCGTGGCGTTGATGAACGCCGCAGAAGGCTTCTCGCCGGCCCGTTCGGCCCGCGCACCGGTCAGCGGGGCAGTCTTCAACGGCCTCGGAGACGGTGCTCATTCATCAGGTCGGCCGAAAATCGGCCGGTTTAGACACGGGCTGTTAGATGCGGCCCATGGCCGAGGTGTCTCATGCTCGGTTGCCGCCAGGGGAGCAGCCACTGCCCTGAGGCCCGGACGAGCTCTATATGGCTCCCGAATACGTCACCGGTGTGAACGCGATGGACACGCCGTTCGGATTGGTGAACTCGATGTAGACGCTCGCCGATGCACCTGGCGCCAGGTCGTTGGCTGACACCGTGATGTACGGGCTGACGCCATATGTGCCGGTCGAGTTGCTCATGGTCACGCTTGCGGGGAGGCCGTTGAGCACAACATCGACGGGCCCGGTTATGGCCGAGGCGCTGGTGTTGGTGATGGTCATCGTTGCGGTCCACAGCTTCGTCACGCGGTTCAGGGAGAACCCGGTTTGCACGATGCGCATTTGGCTGGCGACGTTGTCCACGGGCGTGATGGAGAAGTTCAGCACGGATGCGCTGCTGCCGGACGACTGGTAGTTCGTGTTGCCCGCGTAGCTGGCGAACATGGAATAGCTGTTCACGGGATCGGCGAGGTCTGGTGTGAAGGCCGCCTGGCAGGTGAGCGAGTTGGAGCCGCTGCTGACAAGGCTCGGTGGCCCGTAGTTGCCGCTCGCCGTGGAGATGAAGGCAAATGGGCTGCAATCGGTGGCCGGTGGTGCACCTGCGCCCAGCCAGGTCAAAGTCAGTGTGACGGTGACCGGCATGCCGCTGCCTTGTGGGACGGAATCGGGGATGACGCTGGCGATGCTCAGCGACGGCGTCTGCTGAGTGACGCTGAAGTTCGGCGCGGACCCGCTGTTGGATGCGACGTAATTCGCCGACGGCTCGGCAGTGGCGTTGATGTTGTAGCTGCCTACGGCGGCGTGCGCAGACGGATTGACGGCCGCCACGCAGGTGAGCGAGTTTGCCGTGATGCCCGTTTCCGAGGCCGGCGGGATGGAGACCGGAGCGTTGCCGTTGAACTCCAGCTCGTTGCAAGTGACCGGCGCTCCGCCGCTGCCGCTCCAGCCCACCGTTACGGTAATATTCCCCGACGTGCCGCTGCCGTACACGATCGAGTTGGGAACGATGCTGCTAATCGTTGTCGTGGTGGATGCGTCGATGATCGAAAAGTTCAGCGTGGAGAGGTTGCTGGAAGAGGATGCATAGCTTGTGTTACCGGCGTAGTTCGCCGACATCACGTAGCCCGCGGCGATATCGGTGGCCGTGGGCGTCAAGACCGCCTGGCAGATGAGCGAGGTCGAGGTACTGGAGACCACCGACGCCGCACCGTAGGTGCCGCCGGCGGTGGAATTGAAGGTGAAAGAGGGCAGCAAAACCTCATCACCGGGTTCCAA
>CAYVPZ010000104.1:0-10339 GCA_964453955.1 uncultured Solibacteraceae bacterium
GGACGAGGACAAGGGGAGCGTGCTGGAGGCGGCGCAGAGGATTGGGAAAGAAGTCGGCGAGAAGCTGGACGACCGCGAAGGGCAGACGCCGGGCGCGAAATTTTTCCACTGGGAGCGCCGCGGCGTGCCCGTGGTGCTGGAGCTTGGCCCGCGCGATCTCGAAAGCGGGAACGTGGTGCTGAAGCGGCGCGATTCCGGGACCAAACAGCCGGTGCCGCAGGCGGCGCTCGCCTCGCTGCTGCCGGCCGAGCTGGAGAAAATGCAGCAGGAGTTGCTCGGCCGGGCGCGGCAGCGGCTTGCCGACAACACCGTGCTGGCCAATTCCATCGAAGAGGTGGAGGCGCTGCTGGGCGAGGTCACCGCCGAACGCGGCGGCGGCAAATTCGTCATGGCGCATCTCAAGGACGATCCTGCCTGCGACGCCCGCCTGAAAGAGTTCAAAGCGACCGTGCGCTGCATCCCACTGGTGGACGCCTTCGACGGCCCCGGTAAATGCATCGTCACTGGCGAAACCGTGGACCGGCGGGCGGTGATTGCGAAAGCGTATTAAAGTCGTCTCGGACAGGCGATTCGGAATCGCGGCCACAGCCCTGCTCTGCGTGGTCGCCCGCGGAGCGAATCTCCCCGCCCAGCTTCCCGCGCTCTCCACTGCCGCGCAACCCGCGGCCGAAATCTTCCGCCAGACCAACGCCACCTCGCTCGTTCTGGTCTCGGTCCGCGGCCACGATGTCGATGTGCAGAGCTTCGGCGAGACTGCGCCGCGCAGCGGACGGCAACCCACGGCGGACTCGCTGATTCGCCTTTGCTCGCTCACCAAGACCTTCACCGCCGATCTCCTCATCCAGCTCGCGCTGGCCAAGGCCGTGCGGCTCGATGACCCGCTGCAGCTCTTCGCACCCGCCAATGTGCACGTGCCCACGCAAACCCTGCACGGCCCGGCGAAGCGTCCCCTCACCCTGGAAGACCTCGCCACCCATACCGCAGGCCTTCCCCGCGAACTCGGCAGTGCACCCGCCAGCACACCGCATTTCACCTTCCCCGACTACGCCCGGCGCTGGGCCTGGCTGCCGAGGCAGAAGCTCCTCACCTCACCCGGCTCGAGCGCCCTCTACTCGAACGTCGGATTCGATTTGCTGGCTGACGCACTCCAGACTGCCGCCCACGAGCCTTATCCAAAACTGCTCGCCGAACGCATCACCACGCGCCTTGGGATGCGCGATACCACGTTTGCCCCTACACTCGAGCAATGCTCCCGGCTGCTGCGCGGCACGCATGACGAAGGCGCCTGTGCCGACACCACAGCTTCCGCCGGCTCGGCCGGCCTCTACACCACGCCCGCCAATATGGCGCGATGGCTCCGTTATCTGCTCGGCGATACCAGCCTGCCCATCCAACAGAACCCCGCCGCGCAGGCGATCTACATCCAGCCCGCCAGCCTTGCCAGCATGCAGGGACTTGATCACGCCGGCAAAGCCTCCGGGATCGGCCTCGGCTGGATCCAGCTCGGCCCCAGCGGAGATCCGTCCATGATCCTGCAGAAGACCGGCGCCGGCGGCGGCTTCAACACCTATATCGCGCTCAACCCGGCGCTCCACACAGGCGTCTTCCTGGCGCTGGTTGAATGCTCCTGGCGCATCAACCCATTTATCGCGGCGAACAACATCCTGCTCGCCCTGTCGAACCTGCCGCCGATGCCCGCCGAGACTCACCCAACGAAACACGCGAAGCGGAGACCGTCCCGCCGGCGGCCGCGACGAACGAAGATAGTAGAATGACGGGCACTTTGATGATGCGCACTGCCGCCATTTTTCTTCTGGCCGCAATGGCGGCGCTGGCCCAGCAGCCGGTGAATATTCGCGTGGATGCGAAGACGGTGCTCGCCCCCTGGCGGCCCGTCTGGTCGTACTTCGGCTATGACGAACCGAACTACACCACCGCGAATTACGGCCGCAAACTTATCGGCGAACTCGGGCAGCTTGGCCCCGTGCACATCCGCACGCACAACCTTCTGACCAGCGGCGACGGCACGTCCGCGCTGAAGTGGGGCTCGACCAACGCCTATACGGAGACCGAGGATCGCGCGCCCGTCTACAACTGGAAGATCGTCGACCAGATCTTCGACATCTGGGTCAACGCGGGCGTCACGCCGTTCGTGGAGATCGGGTTCATGCCGGAGGCGCTCTCCACCAAACCGGAGCCGTACCGGCATTCATGGCCCGCAACGCCCATCAGCGCCGGCTGGGCGTATCCGCCAAGCGATTACGAGAAGTGGGCCGAACTGGTGCGCCAATGGGTGAACCATGAGGTGGAGCGGTACGGGCTGGCGGAAGTACAGACGTGGTCCTGGGAGGTGTGGAACGAACCGGACATTTCCTACTGGCGGGGCACCCCGGAAGAATATTTCAAATTGTACGACTTCACCGCCGGCGCCGTGAAGAGCGTTTCGCCGCAGATGCGAGTGGGAGGGCCTGCCACCACCGGTCCCAACGGCGGGAGCGGGGCCGCCTTCCTGCGCCAGTTTCTCGAACACTGTGCACGCACGGGCGCTCCGCTCGATTTTGTAAGCTACCACGCCAAAGGGCGGCCGGAGGTGGTTGAAGGGCACGTGCGCATGAGCCTTGCGAACAATCTGCAGGGCGTGGCCGCGGGACTGGACATCGTGAAGTCGTTTCCGCAACTCCGCAATCTTCCCATCGTTCTCAGCGAATCCGACCCAGAAGGCTGCGGGGCCTGCTCCGCGCGCACGCAGCCGGAAGACGCCTACCGCAACGGCTCTCTCTACCCCTGCTACACCGCGCTGGCCCTGAGCAGCATTCTGAAGCTGGCCGACCGCGACAACGCCGACGTCGCGGGCATGCTGACATGGGCGTTCGAGTTCGAAGGCCAGCCGTACTTTGAAGGATTCCGGACGCTGGCCACGAACGGGATCGACAAGCCCCTTCTGAATCTTTTTCGCATGGCCGCGCGGATGCATGGCGACCGCATACGGGTGGACAGCAGCGGTGCAGTGAGCCTGGACGACATTCTTCGCAACGGCGTGCGCGGGAAGCCCGACATCGACGCGCTGGCGGCGAAGTGGGACCGCGGCGTTGCCGTGCTGGTGTGGAACTATCACGACGACGACGTCGCGGCCCCGGACGCGCCCGTGACGCTCGCGCTGGCGGGCCTGCCGAAGTGGGTGAAGCGCGTCCAGGTGCGCCATTATCGCATCGACGCCGATCACAGCAATGCCTGGACGGTCTGGAAGCAGATGGGCTCGCCGCAGAATCCGACCCCGGAACAGTACGCGCGTCTGCAGGCGGCCGGGCAACTGCAGATGCTCAACGCGGGACAATCGCTGGCGGCGGGCGGCGGTCGCGTCAGCCTGAGCTTCCCGCTGCCACGGGAGGCCGTGTCGCTGGTCGAGGTGAGCTGGTGAGGCGGGGGCTATGGACATCATTCAACTAGTCGGGGCGATTGTTGGCCTCGGCTTTGCCGCGGGCATTCGGTTGTACGCAACCGTTTTTGTCCTTGGCGTGGCCATTCGTTGGAACTGGTTCCATCTCGCGCCGGGCCAGGAGCATCTTCGAGTCCTCGCCGATCCTGTGGTGCTCACCGTCGCCGGCGTCGCCTGCCTGCTTGAATTTGTTTCCGACAAAATCCCGTGGGTCGATAGCCTGTGGGACTCGTTTCACACGATCATACGTCCCATCGGAGCGGCGGTTCTGGCCGCGGGCGTGGTCGGTTCCGTCGACCCCGCCCTCAAACTGATCCTCATCCTTCTCTGCGGCGGCGTGGCGTTCACCAGTCACAGTTCAAAAGCCGCGACGCGATTGCTGGTCAATCACAGCCCGGAGCCCTTCAGCAATATCGGCCTCAGTCTGTTCGAGGACGGCCTCGCGCCCCTGGTGATTTGGCTGGCCCTGAGCCATCCGCTCCTGACCGCGGTGCTCGTGCTGATATTCCTCGCAGGGTTTTTCTGGATTTCCGCGAAGGTCTTCCGGCTCGTGAGGGTTGAGTGGGTGGCCCTGTGGACGTGGGTGACCGGGCCCTCTCGCACGATCCCGCAAGGCGCAACGCAGCCGCAGGTGACTCCGGCGCTGAAACCGGAGGCTGCCGCAGCGCTGCAGGTTGTTGCGCGTAACGCCGTGTCGCTGCCGGACGCGGTAGTCCGCGTTATCGCGTCGAACCAGCCCGTTGCCCAGAACGAGTCCATCGTGGGGATTCGTTGCGCGGCTACGAAGGACATCGCCGGACTTCGTAACTCCATCGGGCACCTCGCCATCGTGAACGATCAGCTCGCGTTTGTCGTTCGACGGCTTTGCAGGTATCACGTGCACCGCATCCGCATTCCCGACATCATTCACGCGGAGTGGAAGCGTGGCCTGTTGACGAACACGCTTGTACTGCACACCTCGTCGGGCAGACGGACCTTTCACGTATTCAAGGATGTGGATGTGCCGGCTGCGTGACGTGCGTGGGGAATATGAGAGTTCTGATTTTTGGCGCGACGGGCATGGTTGGGCAGGGGGTTCTGCGGGAGTGCCTGCTGGACCCGCAAGTCGATGTGGTCCAGACCTTGGGCCGGTCGGCCACTGGAACAAAGCATCCGAAACTGCGGGAGATTGTTCGTTCGGATCTGCTGCATTACACGGATATCGAGGCTGATCTTCGCGGCTTCGATGCCTGCTTTTTCTGCCTTGGCGTGTCGTCGCCCGGGATGCCGGAAGCTGAGTACGAACGCCTGACCTACGGCATCACGATGGCGGCGGCCGAGACTCTGGCGCCACTGAATCCCGGCATGACGTTCGTCTACGTTTCCGGCGCAGGTACGGACAGCTCGGAGAAAGGGCTGCTAATGTGGGCGCGGGTCAAGGGCCGGACCGAAAACGCGCTCCTGCGCCTTCCGTTCAAAGCCGCCTATATGTTCCGGCCGGGGGTAATTCAGCCGATGCATGGCGAACGGTCGAAAACGCCGGCGTACCGGGTCGCGTATATTCTGGCCAGGCCCCTGCTTCCGCTGCTGCGCCGTCTCTTCCCCCGCTCCATCCTCACCACGGAAGAGATCGGTCGCGCGATGATCCATGTGGCAAGGTGGGGCGCTCCGATGAAGATTCTGGAGAGTTCAGACATCGCGGAGTGCGCAAGATTAACGTAAGGCGTCCCCGTCCTGTTCGCTCCCGCCCATATCGTCCCAAACCCGAACAGTCCGCCAGCCTCCGCTCGTGGATTACACTGATTCGTTCGTGGCACCTCAATTGCCCAACACCTCATTGATGCGGACGCTCCTCCACGATCTTCGCTATGGCTTTCGCATGGCCCGGCGAAGCCCCGGTTTCACGCTGATCGCGGTTCTCACGCTGGCCATCGGCATTGCCGCCAACACCACCGTGTTCAGTTGGATCGACTCCATTCTGGTGCACCCCATCCCGGGCGCCGCCCACGGCGATGAACTGGTGTCGTTCGAGAACGTCGCGCCCAACGGCGACTACCTGACCGTCTCCTACCCCGATTACCGCGATTACCGCGACCACCTGAAGCTGCTCTCCGGCCTGGCCGTGTCGAGACCGGTGACCATGCGCCTCGGCGACGACGAACACTCCGCGCGCATCCCCGGCGAGCTGGTTTCCGGGAATTTCTTCGCCGTGCTCGGGGTCCGCCCGATACTCGGCCGGTTCTTCACCACCGAAGAAGCCGGCGACAAGCAGGGCGCGTACCCCGTGGCCGTAATCAGCGAGCGCCTGTGGAAGAGCCGGTTCAATTCTTCCCCCGGCGTTGTGGGCGCCACCATCCGGCTCAATCGCCAGACGCTGACCGTGGTGGGCGTGGCTCCAGCCGGTTTTCGCGGCAGCATACCAGGTTTGACGTACGAGCTGTGGGCGCCCGTGACCATGGGGCCGCAGCTCAACGCCATGCCGGACTGGATGCTGGAGGACCGTGGATCGTACATCCTGCTTTCGTTCGCACGCCTGAAACCCGGAGTCAGCCTGGAACGGGCGCGGGCGGAAACCGCCGCGGTCGCGCGCGAGGTCGCCAGAGAGGATTATAAGCACGGCAACCTGAGCGCCACGTTGTTTCCTGTCTGGAAGGGACACTTTGGAGCGCAGAGTTTTCTGCTGGCGCCGCTGACCATCCTGATGGCCGTGGGCGGCGTGGTGCTGCTCATTGTTTGCGCCAACGTGGCCAATCTGCTGCTGGCCCGCGCCACCAGCCGCCAGAAGGAGCTCAGCATGCGCATGGCTCTGGGCGCCGGGCGCGGACGTCTGGTGCGGCAGCTTCTCACCGAAACACTGACCTTGGCCATGATGGGCGCGCTGGTGGCTACGCCGCTGGCCATGTGGATGAGCGGGTCGCTCGGCTATCTGCTCCCGCCCACCAACCTCCCCGTTTCCCACAGAGAATCCGGGATAAACGGAGACGTACTGGCCTTCATCGTCCTGCTCTGCGTGGGCGCTTGTCTGGTGTCCGGCGTGGCGCCCGCGTGGCAGACGGCCAATGGCAGCCTGAATGAGGTGCTGAAGGAAGGCGGCCGGAGCGGAGGCGCGGGAGCCGGGTCACAGCGCCTGCGCGGACTGCTGGTGGTCTCGGAAGTGGCCCTGGCCCTGGTGGTGATCATCGGCGCGGCTTTGTTCGCGCGCAGCTTCCAGATGGCGCGCCAGATCAACCCTGGCTTCGACCCGGAGCACGTGCTGGTCTCGCGCTTGTATCTCTCCGCGGACGGCTACTCAAGGGACGCGCGGAAACAGTTCTGCCGGCAGTTGCGGGAACGCCTGGAATCGCAGCCGGGCATTGTCGCGGCCAGCTATGCGGACCAGGTCCCGCTGGGGATTGGCGGCTCCTGGGAGGATTTGCAGGTGGAGGGTTATCAGCCCGGCCTGGGCGAGAGCATGAAGCTGTATCGCAACGTGGTGTCCCCCGGCTATTTCGATGTTCTGCGCATTCCGCTGCTCGAAGGCCGCGACTTCACCGAACGCGACGACAAGGACTCGAATCTGGTGATGGTGGTCACCCAGACGTTCGCCAGGCGGTTCTTTGGAGATCGGGACCCCATCGGCCACAAGGTGCGCGGCTGGGGCGAATGGTTCACCATCGTCGGCGTGGTGAGAGACAGTAAGTACAGCACGCCAAACGAGGCCCCGCGGCCGCATTTCTACGTCGCCTTCCGTCAGGTGTACCGGGAGGATATGGACATCGCCTTCTTCGTCCGTACCGCCGGCGATCCGCTGCAGGCTCTGCCGGTGATGCGGGAGCAGGTGAAGTCTCTGGACCCAGGCGTCGGCGTGTACGACGCCATGCCCATGGCCGAGTCCGTTCAGGTTTCGCTATTCGGACAGAAGATGGCCGCGGCTCTGCTGGCCGCGCTGGGCTGCATCGCGCTGGTGCTGGCGGCGGTGGGGCTGTACGGCGTGATGGCGTATTCGGTGAGCCAGAGGACCCAGGAAATTGGCATTCGCATGGCGCTGGGCGCGCGACCGAGCGATGTGCTGGCGCTGACGGTGGGGCAGGGAATGCGCCTGACCCTGATTGGCCTGGCGGCCGGAGTAGTAGCGGCGCTGGCGGTCACGCGCCTGGTGGCGGGTCTGCTGGTGCACGTGAGCGCCACCGATCCGCTGATCTTCGCCGGCGCGTCCCTGTTTCTGGCGGCGGTCGCCCTGGCCGCGAGCTACCTGCCGGCGCGCAGAGCGACCCGTATCGACCCCAACGTGGCGCTGCGCTGCCAGTAGTGCGCCGAAGTGCACCGATGGGAGGCGGGGCTGGCGCCTTGCTTTTGAGTTGCGGCTCCGCTGCTTTGTACTACTGCACCCAGGAATCTTCGCTGCACGCGACGATTCGCAGTGGGGCGGGCCCGTGGCCTGCGGCGGCCGCTCAGGCCGCCTTGCCCCTTGGTTGCGGCACTGTTGCTTTGTGGGGCAGCTTGTTAAGCTGCGGCCGATGGTTTAATCGGCCTGAACAGCGGCGGTAATCAACCGCCGCGCAGGATGGCATCCTGCCCCACATTAAGCAAGCTCTCGATAGTGGTGATGTCCACCAGCCCCGCGCAACCGTACAGCACCGGGAGCAGCTTCGCCGCTGGCCAGGTGCGCCGCAACCGGGCCACCTTCGCCGTTCCCGCGCGATAGGCCGGCAGGTACATGCGGCCCAGCAGCGGGTGCCGTCCCCAGGCGCCGGACAGCTTGCCTGCGCGCTCCTCCGACACCAGAAACTCCTGGCGCAGGGTGCTTGCCACCTCGGCCTGCGGGACGCCCTCGCCCCACGTCAGCCACGAAGACTGGTTCTTGGCGTCGTCCTGCAGCAGCGCCAGCAGAAGGCCGATCTGCAAATCCTCGTCGGGCAACTGGTCCACTTCGGTGACGCCGTGGGCCATCAGAATCGCGTTGTTGGCGATCCCTTCGAACATCGCCGCCGCGCGCGTATTCATGGTCAGCACGGACGCTTCGAAGCCCACCGCGCCACGCCAGTACAGGTTCTGCAGCCACGCGAACGTGGTCACATGGCCGGGCACAACCTCGTGGCTCACCAGTTGCAAAAACTCGGGGACGGAGATTTCCAGCGACGCGTTGATCTCGTAGGTGGCTTCATACTCGGGCGAGCCATCGGCGCGACGCGCCCGGCCCAGGTAGTTCATGGAACCGGAGAACCACGCGTCCTTTATGGGCAGAAACTCGATGTTGGCGCGGGGCACCGCGTGCAGTTCGGGCGGCATATACGGGACGATGTTGGCGGCGCTCAGCGCGTCATAGTATGCAATCACTGTTGCGCCCAGAATCTTAATGGAGGCGAGCGGAACCCGGTGCGCCTTCCTCCACAGGTCCACCGCGTCCAGCAATTCGTCGCGTGTGTGGCTCGGGTAACCGGCGCGGGCCAGCAATTCGGCCACGCGCTCCCGCTTTGCCACGGGGTCCGAGGGCTCCGGTGCCTGACCGGTGGATGCTTTCACGCACCGCTCGTAAAGCACCGGCTCGCCTTCGCCCAGAATCTCCATGGCCAGGGCCCACATGGTTTCGAAGCAGAGCGCGAGCCCCGCGATGTACTCGCCACGCGCCTCGCTCTTCAGCCCGCGAATCGCCCCGGCCACGTCCACGGCGGCGAGATACGCCCGAATGCCCTCCACATCGGGCGTCTTCGCCGAAACGCCGCCGGACTGGCGGACGCGCGCGGCAGTTGGATCGGTGTAAGCGGCCGGGAGAGGCGCATCGGAGAACCACGAATCGGCGATGAAGCGCCCGGTGCCGGAGGGACACATCACGTCGCCGCCCCACAGTGTGTCGATTCCCAGAATCGCGTTGCCCACCAGTTCTTCAAAGCTCATGCTTCCTCCTCGTGCCGCAGCGATCCCCACCACACATAGCCGGCCAGGCACACGAACAGAACCGCGGAGACGATTTGCGAAACCGCCTCGTCGCCGTAGAAAGGCGTACGTATCCAATCCTCGGTGAAATGCGGCAACAACCGGAAAGACGCGCCCAGCACGCCGCCCAGCGCCCCGCCCGCCATCAGACCCGAGGCGATGATCACCCCGCGCTCCCGCGCCGAGCTTCCCCGCTTCGCCAGGAAATGCGACAGGAATCCGCCCACCAGCGCGGGCGTGTTCAGCTCCAACGGCAGATACATGCCGAGAGCGAAGGTAAGCGCGGGCACCTGCAACATCTCCATCACCACCGCGATCACCGCTCCCACGCCGAACAGAACGTACGCCACCGGCTGGTGGCTCATGAAGCCGGCCACCAGCGCCTTCATGATGGATGCCTGGGGCGAGGGCAGCACCACGCGCGTGTCCCCCGGCGCCGCTTCGCCGAACTGGAACGCCTGCGCCAGCAGCACGATGGTCAGGCCCACCACCACCGCCGCGGCAATCACCCCGAGGAACTTCACTTTTTCCTGCGCCACCGGCGTCGAGCCCAGCCAGTAGCCCGTCTTGAAATCCGTGATGGCCTGGCCGGAAACCGAAAGAGCCGTGCACACCATGCCCGCGATGGCCATCACGAAAAACATGCCGGTGGTTCCGGAGACGCCGAACCGCAATAACACCACCGAGGAAATGATGATGGTCAGCATGGTCATGCCGGACACCGGGTTTCGCGCGGTGGTGGCGATGGCGTTGGCGGCCACCGAAGTGAAGAAGAACGAGAACACCAGGGCCAGCGCGGTTCCGGTCAGGATCACCAGTGGCGAGCCCGAAAGATGCCCCAGAAAAATGGCGACACCGATGGCGCCGATCACCACGCCCAGCAGAATGGCCATCACCGAAATGTCGCGGTCCGTGCGCTCGCCCGCTGCCGCTTCGCCATGCCGGAACGCGCGCAAAGCGACGGCGAAGGAACCGGCCACAATGCGCAGCGATTTCAGGATGCCGAAGATT
>CAYVPZ010000105.1:0-10306 GCA_964453955.1 uncultured Solibacteraceae bacterium
CCACTCGTCTACGAGCTGGCCGCCCACCAGCATGCGGTAACTCGACACGCCGTCGCGCTCGTCGAAATACTGCACGGCGATGCGATACCAGCCCGGCGCCCCCTTCCACTGGAACGCGGCCGAGCAGGCCTGCCGCGGACAACCGATGGCCTTCCCGCCGGAAGCGGTCTCCCACGGAATCACCGGTTCCACCACGTAGCCGTCGAGCGTCATGGATTCCGCTTCGATGCGGTCCGGGTGGTTGCCCGCGCGACCCTGGGCGTCGGGAATGCCAGAGGTTTTCAAAAACCAGTCGCAGATGGCGTCCCGCCAGACAATGGCATGGCCGGCCTGATACTCCAGCCGGCCGAGCACCGCCTGATAGCGCTGTTCGTCGACGCGGCCGCGCAACTGTCTCCATCGCTGGGGGAAGCTCTGCGCCTGGGCGGCGCCCTCGTAGTGCGAATCGTAGATGTGCTGGATGACCGTTTTGCCGGAGTGCAGAACGTGCGTGTACGGGACGTGATGCATGAACAGGAGCAGCTTGTCGGGGCACTCCACCAGCGATTCGTATTCGCGCGCGAGCGGCGGCGCATATTGCGCCACGAAGCCCGTTCCGGTGGCGACGGTTCGGTCCATGCCGATGCCATTCGCGTCGGCGCGGTGCCACTGTCCCCAGCCATTCCGCTCGGACGATTCGATGCCCGGTCCGTAGTGCACGCCGATGATGTCGGTCAGGCCGCCCACTCCCAGAAACCCGGTGTAGTTTTCGTATGCGGGCCAGGATTCGAGCTGGATCCCGACGATGGTGTCCACCACGCGCGCATCATGTCCGAAGGTGAGGCGCGTCCACTCGTCCACCATCTCGCGCGCGCCCAGATCGGGGTTCCACGCCATGCGCCCGAAGCTGTACAGATTGGCCATGGCGAGGTCGTGCCCCAGCCAGTTGGTGTCGAGACCCACGTTGGACACGGCGACGAAACCGCCCGTGGGGTGGGGGAAAACCCGGCCGGACACCAGAGCTTTCACCGGCGTGGGGCCGTCGTCTGCGTGCAGATCGAAATCGAGCACCTCTTTCCACATGGGCGCCAGATAGCACACATGACGCTGCTGGCCGGTGTATTCCTGGGTCACCTGCAGTTCGATGGCAACGTTGGTTTGATGGAGCGCGCCGAACAGCGGCGAGACCGGCTCGCGCACCTGGAAATCAATGGGGCCGTATTTGATCTGCACGATGACGTTGTCATCGAACTTCCCATCCAGATGGTGAAAATTATCCCAGGCCGCGCTGGCGCGATCGTTTTTCAAATTGCGCCAGTCCATGTGATGGTCGTACACGAAACCGCGGTAGAACAGCAGGCCGCCGTGCGGCTTGAGCGCACGGGCGATCAGGTTGGCGGCGTCGGCGTGCGTGCGGCCGTAGACGGACGGCCCCACCCGGCCTTCCGAATCCGCCTTCAGCACGATGCCGCCGAGGTCCGGGATGGCCGCATACACTTCATCCACCTTCTGCTTCCACCATGCGATGACGCGCGGATCCAGCGGGTCGAAAGTGTCCAGCCCCCCAATCTCCTTCGGGCTGCCGAAGTCGACGGAGATGGCCATGCGCACGCCCCAGGGCCGGAACGCCGTGGCCAGACGCGCCAGCTCCGGGATGAAATCGCCGCTGAGCATGCGCGGGTTGGCGTTGACGTTGCTCACGGCGCAACCGTTCACGCCCACCGACGCCAGCAATCGCGCGTAGTCGCGCGCCCTGGTCAGATCGGCCACGACGTGGCCGTTATCGAAGAAGATCGACCGGCCGGCGTAACCGCGCTCGATGCTCCCGTCGAGGTTGTTCCATTCGTTGGTCCAGCGCACCGGCGCGTATGGGGCATCGTGCTCGTTCAGATTCTCGATCTCACCATGCAGGGCGATGCGGCGCAGAAGGGCGAACGTGCCATAGAGCACGCCACGCTCGTCCGGGCCGGCGATGAGCAGCAGGCGGTGTCCGCGCCGGGACAACGCTTGCAGAAGATAACTGCCCTCCACTCGCCCGGAAGGCACGCTGACGTCCGGCGCGATGCCCGGCAGCGCATCGTACGTGGTGAGGACGATCGCGTCCTCTTCGGGCAGGTGGAATTCCACGCGCTCCGTCCGGCCCAGCATGCCGCGCACGCCGCGAAGCAATTCCTGTCGCGCCGCATCCACAACCGGCGAGCGGCCCGGCGCAAAGACCACGGCCGGGAGGCGCGCGTACACCGCGTTCGCGGCGGGATCGAGCGGCGCGTAACGCAGCCAGCCATCGTACCCAGTCTCCGCGCGGAGGAACGAGCAGGCCGCGAGCGCCAGAATCGCGCCAGCGCCGCGCGTCACGAGTTCACCCCCGAAGCCAGATAACCACCGTCCACCGCGATGCACTGCCCGGTCAGAAAGCTCGCCGCATCGGAAGCCAGCAGGATAGCCGCGCCCACCAGTTCCTCGGGCCGCCCGAACCGGTGCATGGGAGTGCGGGTCAGGATCTCGCGCCCGCGCTCGGTCCCTTCCAGCAGTTGGTCGTTCAACTCAGTCGGAAACACACCCGGTGCGATGGCGTTCACCGAGATCCCATCCGCGGCCCACTCACAACCGAGGCTTCGCGTCAGCGACAGCACCGCCGCTTTCGAGGCGCAATACCCCGCCACCTCCCGGAACGCAATGAACGATCCCAGCGAGGCAACATTAATGATGCGTCCGTGCCCGGCCGCTTTCAGCGCCGGATAGAACGACTGGCAGGCGCGCAGCACGCCGCTCAGGTTGGTGTCCATCAGACCGTTCCACTCGGCTTCCGGCACCGTCGCGGTAGGCACGCGCCCAGTGAGTCCGGCGGCATTGACAAGGATGTCGGTGCGGCCAAACCTGGCGAGAACGGCGTCCCGCAGAGCGTCGATGGATTCGCGGCGATTGACGTCTACCGTCCGGCAAATAGTTTGAGAGCCCAACTTTGTGATTGCGCGGCCCGTCTCGCAGACCTTTTCCGTGGTTCGTCCGCTGGCCACCACGTCAGCGCCGTGCTCGGCCAGTCCCAGCGCGATGGCCTGTCCAAGTCCGGAGGTCCCGCCAATCACCACCGCCGTGCGCCCGCGGAGAGAGAACCACGCTCGGGGCTCGGCGCCAGCGATGCCGTCGGTCGTATTAGCCATCGTCACTGTTCTACCTCTAAAAGGATAACCGGCGAACGGACCGGGGCCGGAGGAACAAAGCGCGCGAGGAAAAAGCCGAACCGGTCAGGGCCTGTCATGAAATAACCATGCCCGCCCGGGTGTCCACTCCGGCGACATGGCTCGGAACTGTCCCCGAATTGGACGCACGGCCCCCGTATAATCGAGGAAGGAACAGGCTTGCGGCATATCGGCACACCATCGCTCGCGGCGCCCCTCGTGGCCATCGTCGCGCTGACCATCGCATGTTCGCAATCCACCTCGGTGGAAGCGGCCCCTCGCCTGACACCCGAGAAGGAGCGCAAGCCCGCGCCCGATTTCACCCTCCGGGACGCCAACGGCGCCACCGTGCGCCTCTCCGATTACCGGGGCAAAGTGGTGCTGCTCGATTTCTGGGCCACCTGGTGCACTCCCTGCCAGGTGGAAATTCCCTGGTTTGTGGAATTCGAGCAGAGCCTGAAGGGGAAGGGCTTCGCGGTGGTGGGCGTCTCCATGGACGAAGATGGCTGGGACGTGGTGAGACCGTACATCCGCAAGCGCGGCATCAACTACCGCATTCTGCTCGGCGACGACCACACTGCCGAGCTTTATGGAGGGGTGGAGGCGCTGCCCACGACTTTGCTCCTCGACCGCAACGGCCGGATCGCCGCGGTTCACAAAGGTCTGGCCAGCGACAAGGACGGATTCCTGCATGAGATTACCGAATTGCTGGGAGCGCGCCGCGCTGGGACTGGCTCTGCTGATGGCGGCAACGCCATTCTCGCGCGGGCAAAGTAGCGCGGCGGCGGCGCTGTCCCTGGGCGAAGTGCAGACGCTCGGGGCCCCGCGCGGCCAGACGGCGCGGCTGACGCTGACGCTGTACGTGCGCGCCGGCTTTCACGTGAACAGCAACAAGCCCAACGACGATTACCTGATTCCGCTGCGCCTGACGTGGGACAAAGGGCCGCTGGAACCCGGCGAGGTGGAGTTTCCCGAACCGCAACTCGAAAAATCCGGCTTCTCCGACAAGCCGCTTTCGGTGTACAGCGGGACATTTCATGTGGTGACCGCGTTCCGCGCTCCGGCAGAGGCCATGCCCGGCCCGGCCGCCATCACCGGCAAGCTGCGCTATCAGGCCTGCAACAACCGCGAATGCCTCCCGCCGCGCACCATGGACATCCGGGTTCCGGTGGAAATCCGGTAACAGCCCGTGGTGGAAGTAGTCGGACGCCCAATTCGGGGACGGGCGACGACATTCCGTACCGGGAAGCCATTGAAAACAACCCAGCGGCCGTTGCGGAATCTCGTTGCCTCTCTTGAAAATGCCGGCAAGTTGTTCATTCCGCTCATGCGGCAGGTCGGCATTTTCATGCTCGCGGGTGTCGACTCCGGCGACATGGCGCAGAACTGTCCCCGAATTGGGCGCGTACTGACTTCCACCACGGACTGCCAGCCAGGCGCAGCCGGAGTAAAGTAAAGGGGGAGTATGGAGCCGGAAATCACACGCCTGACCGTGCAGGGCTTCAAGTCGATCAGCGAGGAGCGCTCGATCGACATCGCCCCGCTGACAGTGCTGGCCGGAGCGAACAACTCCGGGAAGTCGAGCATCATGCTACCCCTCTTGTTGGAGAAGCAGACGCTGGAGGCGGAGTACAAGGCAAAGGCGCTGGTTATCACCGGGCCGCACGTCCAGTTCAGTAACCCTCATCAGTTTTTCTCGCGAGGCAGTGGAGGCAGGGGGTCTTTTGCCCTGACCACGGGAACTGGCACGCATTACGTCCCGTACAACTACCAATCATTTCTACGGGATGTCACTCGTACAAGCGAAGCGGACGCGGCCAACCGCGCGATCCTGAATGTTATTCACGTCAAGGGTTTGCGCGTAGACACGCGCGAGTACACTCAAACCGAAACCGGTCCACAGTTCCCTGGCCCGTTCCACAACTACACCGCGAGCGTCCTGCACAAGTGGCAAATTGATGGTGACGAGCGGGTCCGCCTCCTGAAGCTCGACTTGAAGAGCACGGGTCTGGCGACCAGTGTGCTGGCCAGGCAAGCGGACGCGAAACAACTGGAGGTTCTGGTGCCGCCGTTTCCGGGCGCCGACAACTCTGTTAGCATCACCGACGCGGGATCCGGGGTGTCGCAGACGTTGCCGATTCTTGTAGCCCTCCGTTTCGCCGACCCAGGTCGGCTCGTGTACATCGAAGAACCCGAGAGCCACCTGCACCCGAAGGCGCAGATCGCTCTCGCCAGCATCCTGGCCGACGCGGCCCGACGGGGCGTCCGCGTGGTCATCGAGACGCACAGCGCACTCCTTCTGCGCGGGATTCAGACGCTCGTCGCCAACGGCAGCCTGTCCCCCGAACTCGTCAAGCTGCACTGGTTCCGGCTGGACGATCGCGGCGTCACCCAGATCGACACGGCCAGCCTCGATGAGAATGGCGCGTTCGGCGACTGGCCGGAGGACTTCGACGAGACCATCCTCGGCGCGGAAACCAGGTTTCTGGATGCGGTGGAGAGCCGGACGGCGCCCCAGTGACCCGTTCGCGGGTCCTGGTGATCGACGCGTCGGTCACCCAGTCCGCCGGAGAAACCGATCATCCGGTCTCGAAAGCCTGCCGCGAGTTTCTGAACGATGTGCTCACCATCTGTCACCACGCGGCGGTCACTCCCGAGTTGCACGCCGAATGGAAGCATCATCGTTCTCGCTTCAGCCTCGGTTGGCGCTCCGCAATGGCTGCCCGCAGGAAGCTCGATCGCATTGTGCTTGCGCCGAATGCTGAGTTCGAGCGTACATTGATCGGCGCATTACGAATCCGGACGACCGCGCCGCAATCGAGAAAGATCTCCATCTCGTCGAAGCGGCGCTTATCGCGGACAAAGTCATCGTCAGCCGCGACGATAAGGCTCGCGGCCTTTTCTCATTGCCGATGTTGCAGACGCTCACCTGGATCAACCCCACGCGCGAACGGCTCGGCGGGTAAGCGCCCATCAAAACCAAAAATGCTTCGTCGCGTTCACCGCCGTGTGCACCATGGCCGACGCCATCACACTGCTCGATTTCTGATAAACCTTCCCCAGCACGAACCCCGCGATGCTCGCCAGAATCGCATAGCGCCAGTTCGGCAGCGGCTGGGGGCCGTTGTCCAGATGCGCGCACCCGAACACCAGCGCCGCCCCCAGAATGGTCCATGTGCCCGGCCCAAACCGTTGCATCAGCCAGTTCTGAATCAGCGCCCGGAACAGGATCTCCTCAGGCAGCGCGGTGCCCACGAAAATCAACCCCACCCTCGCCAGCGGCCAGGACACGCGCGACGCATGCGGCGCGCCCAGGAAGTGCAGGAGCAGCCCCAGTGGAATCAGCACCGCCACCAGCACCACGTACCCCACGGCGGCGTTGCGCAGGTCCGCCAGCCGCCGCGGCAGATTGTACCTCATCCCCGGGAATTCGCGATACAGCAGGAATAGCGCGAGCGCCAGCAGAATGGCCACGCCGTAGGCCACCGCATGCAACCGGCCCTGCACCGGCCGAGCCACCATCGATGCGCCGGCGCCCGCCTCCAGCGGTCCCCACAACAGCAACACCGCGGCGATCTCGCGCCAGCCCGCCGGCCGGCCCTCGGTTCTGCCGCGGCCCGCACAGAGGCACACGGTGGGTGCGAACACGTATGCCGTGGCCAGCGCCATCAGTGGAAGGCTGAGGGTTCCGAGGCTTGCCGCGGCCGCGCACAGCACACCCGCCAGGACGGCAGCCACCAGCCAGATGGCGCCCGGCCACAACTCGAAGCCGCGTACCAGGCGCCGCCGCGGCCCTTCCCAGAACAACGCCAGAATCGCCAGCAGCTCAACCGCGGCGATCCACATGCGATCCTCGTTGACAACAATCGATGCCCATCAAACCACCAGATTAACCAATCACTTCCACGCCCCGTGCTACCGTCAGCGCATCATGGCAACAGATTCCACCAAACGCGGCCTCAACGGCGGCCTTCGCGTTTTCCCCAACGAGAGTCGACAGGAGCTCGACGATCTGATCGCCCAGTACCGCGGCATCTTCGCCCCCACCGACGTCCACCAAGAGTTCATGGTCCAGGAAATAGTTCAGTCGCGCTGGCGTCTCGCCCGCATCCGCCGGATCGAAGCTGCCGTGATTGCTGAAATGTCCGGCTCTGGCGCCCCGGACATCGACAAGGCCATCAACGCCCTGACCAACCTGAAGCGCCTGGCCATGGCCGCCCAGCAAACCAGCTCGCGGGTTCTGAAACAGTTCCAGTTAATGCGCAAGGTGCTGGCTCGGGCCGCCAGCGAACCCGCCGTACAAAACGAACCCAATCCTGAGGCGCCCGGCAGCTATTCGGAAGACTGGGGCTGGAAGATGTAGCGGGACACCCCCCGCCCGCTCAACAGATACACGGCGAAGCTCCCCAGCCAGTGCCCGCCCTCGTAGTGCTCGCCGCGAATGCTCTCAAGGCCGGCCTCGCACAGCCCGCCCGCGAGCGCGATCAGTGGCGCGCGCCGGGCGTCGTCGCCGGGAAGTCCCGACACGATCCCTTCCAGCATCCAGGCGCGGCTCAGATTAAGTCCGGCCAGGTGGTAGAGCTTGCCGTCGGCCGGGTCGGCGACGCGGGTCGGTTCCAGATCCACGCGCGGCAGGAACGCGGTGAACCAGCGGGCGAATTCGGCGGGCGGCAGAATCCGGCGCACCACGTCGGCTTCGGCGAGGCAGGGCGAGAGGAAATCCTCGCCGGACGGTTCGTACGCGAGCGGGCAGCCGGTGTCCTTCAGGTAGTAATCCCGGGCGCGCGATTCCAGCAGACCCGCGAACTCCGCGTTGCCGGCGCCGCGCGCGTAATCCAGCATCAGGCCGAGGGCGAACGCGGTATTATTGTGCTCGCCGGTGCGGATGGGCCAGGCCAGTTTCGGCAGCCACCCCGAGATGCGCGCGATCGCCGCTTCTTCCAGCGGGCGCAGCGTGGCGGACCACCGGCGCAATTCCGGGTCGTCGCCGGCGGCCAGCTCGGCGGCAAGTTGCAGCAGCCAGGCCAGCCCGTAGGGACGCTCGAAGGCGTTGCGGCCAGCGCCGTTGAGATACGCCACTTCCTGAGCGATGTGCGCTTCGGTGAGACTCCGCGCCACCGCGCGGCGCGCCTCCGCGGCAAACGGGGCCTGCGGAAACAGGCGGATCACGCGGACCAGCAGCCAGTGGCCATGCACCGCGGAATGCCAGTCGTAACAGCCATAGAACGCCGGGGTGAGGTCGCGGGGAGGTTTCGCGTCGGCGTCGGAGTTCAGCGCGTGCGCGATCTTGTTGGGATATTCCCGGTGGATGCAGTCGAGCGCGAGCCGGGCGAAGCGCGCGGCCTGGGCCTGCTCGAGCGGCCGGCTCATCCCGCGCTAAAAGGGCCAGCGGCTGGCGCGGCGATCTTTCTCGCTCGGCGCGGGGCCGGGGCCGTTACCCACGCCGGACCCGCCCGAATAGGCCTTGCTGAAGTCCAGGTCGGCCTCCACAAAGCGGACCGGCCGGTCCAGAACCATCTCCATGGTGGTGCCCCGTGCCAGCACGGCATCGGGTCCCCGCGTCACCAGCACGGCAATCAGACCGGCCGTGGCGCCTGCCGCCGCGCCGATCCCCGCGCCCATACCCGGCCGGCCGGCCGCCACCCCTCCGGCCACCGCGCCAATGGAAGCGCCGCTGGCCGCGGTTTCCGCCACCGTGCGGGCGTCGCCGGATTTGTTGCCTTCGCTCTTGATGGACCCCTCTTTCCGGTCCAGATCCTCGCTGGCGCGCCCGTCCAGACTGCCGATGGTGGCTCGAAAATCTCGCGTTACGCCGTTCGGCAGGGTGAGGGAATCGAAGCGGATGTAAAACTGGCCGCGCCCTTTCACGCGGCCCGGCCGCGTCACCCTGGTCACCGTCCCGGCCACGTAGCTGCCCACCGGGATGACCATCTTGCCGCGCAGCACGATGGGGAACACCGTTTCCAGATACACCCGATCTCCTTCGGTGGAGTTCTTCGTGCTGACGCTGTTGATCAGACTCAGCGGGATTTTGGTGCCCGGATCCACGACGTAGTCCGGTTTGACGGCTTCCGCCGGCACCGGGGCCGTTGCCGTGGCCGCCGGCGGCGGGGCCTGCTGCTCCTGCGCGAGCAACCCACAAACCGCGAATGCGCATACTCCGATAAAACTGCGAGTCATACCGATATCTCCCAGTGTACCCTCCTATTAAACGCTGCGCGATGGGGGGTGGTTGCGCCGGGACACGCGGCGGTCAGGGCTGAACGGTCAGGTAAATCTGCGCGGGGCTGATCTGTCCAGCGCAGGCCAGGCGAATCTCCGGGTTCGGCGCGGTCGAGGCGGGCAGGCTGAGGTTGATCTGATAAAGCCCGGCAAATAGCGGCGCAACGCCGGCGTAAGGCACGTTTTCCGGCGGCACGGCCTGGCCATCCAGCAGAACCTCGAAATCGCTCGCGCTCACCAGCGGCGCGGCGGTGGTGGGAATCCGGCCCGGCACGATGGGCGGGTTAGTCGGGCCCAGCCCGGTAGCGTACAGGATCACGATCCCTCCCGGCCGGGCCGGGTTCGCGGTGGTCACCACCGATCCGTCGACGTGCGTGGCCACCACGGTTTGCGCATCCAGCAGAAACAGGGCCGGCGCGGTCTCCCTCAGTACGATGCTCAGCAGCGGACCGGCACGGCCCCCGGTGACCACGCTGAACGACAGGTTTTTTCCGGGCGTGTAATTCGGCGGCATCAGAAAGTTGATCTGCGTGGGCGAGATGTAGTACGGCGTGGCGGCCATGTTGGCCACCAGCACCTGCGTATCGGTCCCCGGCAATTCCGTGGGCAGGGTCCCGTCGGCGGAGAGATCCGCGGCGGTGAGCGTTTGCGTGTTTGTGGACAGGTTCTGCCCATACACGGTGACCATGGTGTTCGGAGCCAGTGCGCCGGGCAAACTGGAGGCGGAGTTCACCACGGTGGCCGCGCAGTAGGATGGGAAACCCGGGGGTGGAGAAGGAGGCGGGCACTGGGCCATCGCCGCCACGCCGCACCAGATAATAATAGCCGGGTAAAATATTTTAGCCGGGTAAAATTCCATGCGCCAGCTCCTTTCCGGGCGGCGCGATGGCTTACCGCGCGGGCGCCAGCCCGGCCAGCACGAGCGC
>CAYVPZ010000106.1:0-10290 GCA_964453955.1 uncultured Solibacteraceae bacterium
CGCAGCAAGGAGATCATCATCAGCGGCGGCGAGAACATCTCGTCGCAGGAGGTGGAGAAGGCCATCTACGCGCACGCCGATGTGCTGGAATGCGCGGTGGTGGCGGCGCCCGACGAAAAATGGGGCGAGATCCCGGTGGCCATCGTGCTGCGCAAGCCGGGCGCCACGCTGACCGGGGAAGAGCTGCTCGAATTCCTGCGGGCGCGGCTGGGCCGCTACAAGGTGCCGCGCGCGGTGGAGTTCCGCGAAGAGCCGCTCCCCAAGACCGGGACGGGCAAAATTCGCAAGATGGATCTGCGCGAGAAGTTCTGGCAGGGCCGCGCCAAAAGGGTGCAGGGCTGAGTGTTCTCGCTCCTGCTCGCGTGCACTCCGGCGATGGAGGACGTGCTGATCGCCGAACTGCACGAAGCGGGCACTGCCGGCATCATTGAAGAACCCGACGGCGAGGAACCCGGCGGCCTGCGCGCCTTCTTCGCGGACGAACTGGTCGCGCCCACGCTGCTCCAGCGCTTCGCTGCGTTCCTGCCGCAACTGCGCCACGAGGAAGACGTCGATTGGGAGCGGGCCACGCGCGACGCCTGGCCGCCTTTGCTGGTGGGCGAGCGGTTCTATCTCGCCGCGCCGTGGAACACAGATGCGGCGCCGGGAGGGCGCATCCGGCTGGAGATCCATCCGGGCATGGTGTGCGGCACCGGCCGGCACCCCTGCACGCAACTTTGTCTGGAGGCGCTGGAGCGCTCGGTCGGCCCGGGCATGACGGTGCTGGACGTGGGGTCGGGCTCGGCCATTCTCGCGGACGCCGCGCGCTTGCTGGGCGCCGCGCGGGTGATCGCCTGCGACGTGGACTTCGATGCCGTGCGCATCGCGCGCGAGCGCGTCCACGTGCCCATGTTTGCCGGCTCGGTGGACGCCGTGCGCGCCGGCGTGGCCGACGTCGTGGTGGCCAACATCAGCTCCGCGGTGTCCGAGGAACTGGGGCCGGAGTTCGAGCGCGTTCGCCGGGCGGGTTCGACGCTGATCCTCTCCGGGTTCCCCGCAGACGACCTGCCCGAAGGCTGCCAGCCCGGCGAGTTACTTTGCCGGGACGGCTGGGCCTGCGTGATCTGCTGACGCGCCGGCATAGCGCGCGGCTTTCGGATTCGCCGTGTTCCAGTGCGGCGGCTCGGCGGCGTTGGCCAGCAGGATCAGGCCGAGCGCGACCGCCCGGTCCACTTTCGCCATGTTGGCGAAATCGATCTTCGGCCATTTGTCGCCGGGCCGATGATAGTCCGGAAAAATGAATGTGACTGCCAGGGTGGTTGAGGGAATGCCCACGTCGGCAAACGAAGCGTTGTCGCTCTGGCGGAAGAAGGCGTCGCCGTACTTTGGGTCGTTGTAAATGCGAATTCCGGTGGCGTCGCCGGCCTCCTGCATGGTGCGGGCGATGTCGGTGAAATCGAAACCCGTGAGCGCGGCGCTGGCGATGCGCGGCCCCTGGTTCGAATCGGTGCGGCCCAGTTGTTCGAGGTTGAGGTCGGCCACGGTGGCCGGGCAGACGGGGTGCCGCGCGAAGTATTTCGAGCCCCGCTCTCCGATCTCCTCCCCGAAGAAGGCTGCGAAAACGATGGTGCGCTTCGGGCGGGGGCTCAGCGTGGCCAGCGCACTGGCGATCTCGATGACGGATACGGTCCCGCTGCCGTCGTCGTTGGCGCCGTTGTAGATCTGGCCGCCGTTCGCGCCGAGGTGATCGTAATGGGCCGAGAGCACCACGCAGGTGTCACGAAGCCGCGGGTCCGACCCGCGCAACAGGCCCACCACGTTCTTCGCCGCGGCCATCTGGAAGTAGCCGTCGGTACCCGCGGGCTCCAGACCGGCGCGACGAAACTGGGCGGCAATGTACTCGGCGGCGAGGTCGAGCCCGCGCGAGGGGGTGGCGCGACCTTCGAGCAGATCCGAGGCGATGAACGACAGATGCCCCTCGAGCGATTGCGCGGAGATGCGGTCGAGCGCGGCGCTCTCGGCATCGGACAGCGCGACCGGCGCGGGCGCGGCGGCAATCAGTAGAAGAGCGGCGGCGATCAGTGTGGGACAGGTTGGCTGTCGCCGCATGTCCACCTTGCCCCACATCACATCCGATCGTCCGACGCCGACGCGCCCAGCGTCACCGTGACCGTGGTGGTGCGGCCGTGGCGGAAAATGGTGAGCTGCAGCTTGTCGCCGGCGCGCTTCCGGGCCAGCGCCTGGGTCAGCGCATCCTGACGATCCACCGGCCGGCCTTCGATCCCGACAATAAAATCGCCCCCGACGTTGAGTTCGAGGTTGCCTATGCGGATCGGTTCGTTTCCGCCGCGCAGACCGGCGCGCGCCGCGGCGCTGCCCGCTACGACGCTCTGAATCAGCAGCCCACCGTCGCTCGGAAGCTCGAGGGCCGCCGCGTAGTCTCCCCCCAGGTACACGGACACGATGCCCAGCCGCGGCGGCGCGTACCGCCGGCCCGCCTGATAGTCGATTAGCATTGTTTTGGCGCGGTTGATGGGCATGGCGAAACCAATGCCGATGTTGCCCCCGCCTTCGCCGCTGGGGCTGTAGATGGCCGTGTTGATGCCCATCACGTTGCCCAGCGAATCGAGCAGCGGTCCGCCGCTGTTGCCGGGGTTGATGGCCGCGTCGGTCTGGATCATGCCCTCCAGTTCCTTGCCGTCCTCGCCGCCGATGTTGCGGCCCACCGAACTCACGATGCCGGTGGTCAGCGTGCCGCCCAGACCGAACGGGTTCCCGATGGCCAGCACCTTCTGGCCCACCTGGATGCCGTCGGAATCGCCCAGTTGCAGATGCGCCAGCTTGCCGCGCGGGTCGATCTGGATGAGCGCCAGATCGTTGACCGGATCCCGATCGAGCAGCCTCGCCTTGTACTTCTTCTGGTCGTACAGCGTCACTTCGATACTGTTCGCGTCGCCGATCACGTGCGCGTTGGTGAGGATGCGCCCCGCGTCGTCAATGACGAACCCGGAGCCGATGCCCTTCGCCTGGTATACGTCGAACCAGTAGCGGCGGTATACCGTGGTGCTGATATTCACCACGGACCGGTGCGCGGTCTTGTAAATATCGATGTTATTGAGCTCGTCGGCGCCCAGCCCGGCCGTGTGCGCGGTGGCCGGCCCGGACCACAGAGGCCCGTCTCCGGAAACCGGAAGGAACCTCTGGCCCAGGCGCGTCCTCGACGTGAGCACGACGAACGCAAACACCAGAAGAAAGCTGACAACCAGAACTCGCAGTTTCATTGCCGCAGACTCCGCAGCGCGCGGTACAGCTCCTGCACCTGCGCCAGTGTTTTCTCTTTGGTCCCGGACGTATCGATCGCGTAGTCGGCAACCTTCCGGAGTTCCTCCGCCGGAAGCTGTCGGCTAAGCCGCGCTTCCACCTCCGGACGCGTCAGCCGGTCGCGCTTCACGGCGCGCTGGATTTGTGTCTCGCGATCGCAAACGGTGACCACCAGGCGATCGAACTTCCTATAACTTCCAGTTTCCACCAGGATGGCCGCCTCTACAACCACGATAGCGCCCGGCTCGCGGACGCCAGTCTCCCGAATGAACTCCTCTTCGCGGCGGAACACGACCGGATGCACCAGGGAATTGAGGCGGGCGAGGCGCTCCGGATCCGAGAAGACGATGGCCGCCAGACGGCGCCGGTCGATAACACCGTCTTCATGCAGGATCTCGCGGCCGAATTCGGCGATTACCGGCTGATACGCTTCGCCGCCGGGTTCGAGAACTTCGTGGCCCACGGCATCGGCATGGAGAACATGACAGCCCAACCCGGCGAGAGCGGCGCTCACGAAGGACTTTCCGCTGGCCAGCCCGCCGGTGAGGCCAACGGTCAGCATTCCGTTGAGTGCGCGGCGACGCCGGCGCGGCGTTCGGCCGCCACGACGGTGTTGGCCATGAGCATGGCGATGGTGAGCGGACCGACGCCTCCGGGAACCGGCGTGTACGCGGCGGCCCGATCGACTACCTCCAGCGGATGCACGTCGCCCACCAGCACGCTGCCCTTCGCCGCGAGCGCGGCCAGCTTCGGCGAACCGGCGCCGTACACCGCCTCCACCGCGGCCGGCGTATCCAGGCGGTTCATGCCCACGTCGATCACCGTGGCGCCCGGCCGGATGAAATCGCCGCGAATCAGCGCGGGCCTGCCCACCGCGGCCACCAGGATGTCGGCGCGGCGGCACTCGGCCGCCAGATCGGGCGTGCGCGAATGGCAGATGGTGACCGTGGCGTTCTGGTGCAGCAGCATCATGGCCATCGGCTTGCCCACCGTGTCGCTGCGGCCCACCACCACGGCGTGCCGTCCGGCCACCGCAATCCTGTAGCGGCGAAGCAGCTCCATGATGCCCGCCGGCGTGCAGGCCCGCGGTCCGGGAACGCCGGCCACCAGGTTTCCGACATTGTACGGGTGAAAGCCGTCCACATCCTTATCCGGCCGAACGCTGTTCAGCACGCGGCGGCTGTCGATCCCGTGTGGCAGCGGCGTCTGCACCAGAATGCCATCAATCTCCGGCCGCTGATTCAGGCCTTCCAGAATACCCAGCAGATCCCCCGTGCCGATCTCTTCGGGCGGCGTGAGCTTCTCGCTGTAGATGCCGAGCTCCTCACAGGCCTTCACCTTGTTGCGCACGTAGATTTCGGAAGCGGGATCGTGCCCCACCAGCACCACTGCCAGGCCGGGGCCGTGCCGCGCGGCGGCCAGCGAGGCGATGCGAGGCTTCAGCTCGGCGAGGATCTCGTCGCGGATGCGCTTGCCGTCCAGAATTTGGGCGCCCACACTGGTGAGGATATCAGGCGGAATGTGGGGCAGCGCCAGCCTTCGCTGGTTTACATAGAATGTGAACGGTGACCCATGCATACTAACTTCTTAACGGCTATTCTCGCGGGCGGTGTCATCGCTCTCCTGACGGCCTGTTCGCAGGCGCCGCAAACGCCCGCCCCGGAAACCAAAAAAGCGGAGGAACCGAAGAAAGCGCCGGAGCCCGTCGCCGCTCAGACCGCTTTCTTTGAGATGTACAAGCCCGCGCGCCAGTGGGCGGCCGATCTGCTGCCGCTCAGCCTGGTGAGCAACGAGATTCCCGGCATGAATAACGGGGAGGGAACCGCGGCCATGTGGACCGCTGTCTTCGTATCGCCCGGACGGAGGGAGGCGCGAACGTTTTTCTACGCCGTCGCCGATCACGGAACCACCATTCACAAGGGCGTCGAGATAGGCGGCGCGCAGGCCTGGACCGGCTCCACGCCGAAAAGCCAGCCCTTCCAGATCACCGAATTCGCGGTGAACTCCGACGCAGCGTTCAAAACCGCATCCGCCAAGGCGGCGGCGTGGCTGAAGAAACATCCCGGCATGCCGGTGGCCATGGCGCTGGGCAAGACCTCGCGCTTTCCGGGACCGGTCTGGTATATCCAGTGGGGGACCACGAAGCTCGGCTATGCGGTCTTCGTGAACGCCACCACGGGCGAGGTGGCCGGCAAGTAGGCACGTTGACCACGGCCGCGCCGCCTCGGCCGGTAAACGGCGATCCTTATAGCGGCGCTGGCCGCGGCCTTTGCGCGCGCTGCCGCACCAGACGGAAATGATAGACCAGCGCGCCGGTGGCGATGGTCACAATGGCGGCGGTGGCGATGGCCGGCTGCTGGGTGACGCCCACCACCGTGATCCAGCTTCCCACCAGCACGAAGAACACCGGGATCAGCGGCCAGGCGAAGCTCACCACGCGCAGCTTGCGCCAGCCCGGCCTGCGGCGGAAGAAGAACAGCGCCAGCACCGAGAGCACGGCGAAGAAGTTCAGTGTGAAGCCGATGTAGACCAGCAGGGCGGGAAAGGGCGTGAAGGTCATGGCCACGGCGCAAACGCCCTGGCACAGGATGGCGATCAGGGGCGTGCGCCAGCGGCGGTCGACGCGGGCGGCCGAGGCGAAGAACGCCCCATTGCGGGCCATGGCGTAATAGACCCGCGGACCCACCGTGATCATGGCGTTCACGGTGGCCATCAGCGACAGCGCCATGGCCGCGGCGAACAGGCTGGCCACGTCGGACCGGAACAGCCGCGAGGCGGCCAGGGCGCCAATGGCGATGCGGCCCTTCATCTGCTCGATCGGCAGCGCGTAAATGAACAGCACATTCAGGCCGACGTAAAGGGCCGCTACCAGCGTGGTGCCCAGCGCCAGAGCCACCGGCAGCGTCCGCGCCGGGTTCTTCAGCTCCTCGGCGACGTAGGTGGCGGCGTTCCAGCCGCTGTAGCTGACATAAATGAAAAACAGGCTGATGGCGAACTGCGCCGGCAGGGGCGTGGCGAACAGGCGCTGGGCCGGCTGCGAAAAGTGCGTCATGCTGCCGGTCCCGAACGCGAACCCGATGACGATGAACGACGTCAGCACCAACACCTTCATGGTGGTGAGGACATTCTGGACGCCGGCCACGCGGCGCACGCCCACGCAGTTCAGGAATGTGAAGATGCCTATGAGAGCGCAGGCGGCCACTTGCGGGGCGCCGATGCGCACCTGCCAGTATCCCGCGCCCACCACGAACGCGGCGTTTTCCTGCTTCAGCAGCGGGAAGAAGTGCCCCAGATAATCGGAAAAAGCGAGGGCCGAGGCGGCGATGGGCGCGGAGAAACCGGCGAAGAACGAAACCCATCCGGTCATGAAGGCCCAGGTGGGTCCGAAGGCTTCGTTCAGATAGACGTATTCGCCGCCGGAGCTGGGGAAATTGATGCCCAGCTCGGAGTAGACGAGAGCGCCGGCCAGCGCGCAGACGGCCCCCACCACCCAGATCCACACCACCAGCGCGGGCGAGCCCAGGTCGTCCGCCAGATACCCGGTGACCGAGAAAATGCCGACGCCGATCATGTTCGAGACCACCAGCGCCGTGGCGCTGACGATCCCCAACTGCCGCAGCAACGAGGATGCCGGCTTCCCAGTCAACTCGCGCCGTTCACCTTTCCGTACACCTGCAGAGCAGAATATCACTACCGCCATGGGATATGCGGCGAAGCCGCACGCCTGGATACCACCAAAACGCGGCCGGTCGCCGCGTGTCCTCATAGTACCGGCGGCGGCGACGATAAGCACAGCGAGGGCATTCGCGCATGGACCCGGCAGCTACGGAACTGCACGCGAGCATCGAGGCCCGGCCGTTCGAGGGCGGGGCCGTCCTTGAATTGTCGGGCACGGTAGACGTTTCGAGCGTCCTCTGATGGCATGAGGAAGCGCTTCGGCTGGCTGCAGCCGGCGCCCGCGCATTGTTGCCGGCGCCCGAGAAAGGCGGGCGAGTGTAAGGAGACCTGAATGGCGAGGACCGCTCTTATCGTGGACGATTCCACTTCCATCCGCCAGATGCTCGGCTTCACTCTGCGCGAGGCCGGTTTCCAGGTAATCGAGGGGGTCGACGGCAGCGACGCCCTGCAGACGCTCGAAGGGAAGCGAGTGGACCTGATCATTACCGACCTGAACATGCCCGTCATGGACGGCCTGACGTTCATTCGCGCGGCCCGCGGAAGGGCGGAGACGAAGTTTACGCCAATTCTGATGCTCACCACGGAGAGCCATCCGGAAAAGCGCCAGATAGCCAGGGCGGCCGGGGCCACCGGGTGGATCGTGAAGCCCTTCCAACCGGCGCAGCTTCTGCAGGTGATCGGACGCGTACTGCCTTAGGAACCACCATGAAAATCGATATCGAACGTTTTCGCGGAGCATTTTTTCAGGAGGCCGGCGAGCATATAGCGCAGATGGAGGCCGTCCTGCTGGCACTGTCGGCGGGCGAGGTGAACCTGGAGCTCCTCAATGCCGTTTTCCGCGGGGCGCGCTCCATCAAGGGAGCCGCCGGTACCTTCGGGCTGGTGGAAATTACGGAGTTCACGTACGCCATGGAAAGCCTGCTCGATGGCATGCGCGGCGGCCAACTGGAAGCGGACAGGAACCGCGTCGATCTGCTGCTGGAAGCCGTGGACGTGCTGGCGGCGCTGCTGGATTCGGCGCGCCAGGGCAAGGCGGCGCCCGCGAGCGCGGGGACAATGCGGGAAAGGCTGACGGTGGCGCAACGGTCCGGCTCCTCTGATCCGGCGGCGCCAGCGAAGCTGCGGAATGCCGCCTCGGAATCCGCGGCGGCCCAGCCGGATGGCCCGGTCTGGCGAATCCGTTTTCAACCTTCGGCGGACGTCTTTCTGGAGGGGATGGACCCGGTGCTGGTGCTGCGCGAACTTATCCTCGACAACGAAATCGACCTGGCGGATGTCTCCGATCTGAACCGGCTGGACGTCCTGTTCCACTCCTGAGCGAAACACCTGGGACCGAATGCGGTGGGCGCCATCAACATGACATTCGTGTGCATTCGTGTTAATTCGTGGCCTGCGGCGCGCCGCAACACTTCTTGTACTTCTTCCCGCTGCCGCAGGGGCAGGGATCGTTGCGGCCCACTTCTTTCGCCGGCGCCGCGGCCGGCGCATGATCATGATCGCAATGCTCGTCGTGCACGTGCTCTTCTTCAGCGTCGGGGAAGAACACCGGCTCAAGGCCGTGCAACAGCAGCCGCTGGTCGAGGGCAAGCTGCACCAGCTCCGATTCGCCGGCCGACAACCCGCCGGCCGTGCGGTCGATCTTCCGGAACAAGCCCCGAATCCGTCCGCGCGTGATCTCGGCCGGAGTCGATAACGCCCAGGCGTACAGCGCATCCGGGCGCCAGTGCTCGTCGTCGAAATACTTGCGCAGCCGTTCCGCCTCGGACCCGATTCCGAGATACCCCACGCCAAAGATCGCCTGGCGCCGGATGGCCTCGTCCGGGTCGTCGACATGGGCCGGGAAATATGCCGAGAACCCGCGGTCAAACGAGCGCCACATCGCCTCCAGCGCTTTGGCCCGCGCTTCCGGCAGCTCGTACAACCCGATCATGGCCGTGCGCACCTCGGGCTTGTCCGCATCGTCGGCCAGCGCCACCAGGGCGCCGGCGCGTTCGGCCACGTCCGCCTGCGCATTCGTCGCCACCGTCAGCATCCGAGCCCGCAGGTCCTTGTCGTCGATACCGGACAACGCCTCCCAGGCACGCCCTCGCACCTGGGCGTCTACATCGCCTCCAGCCAGCTCGAGCAACCGCGCGCGGACATCCGCCCCATATTCCTGCTCGAAGAAGCTGCGGGCGGCCGCGGCGCGAAACTCTGGTGATTCGTGCGAGAGCAGCCGGAGCCGGTCCTCGGCGCTGAGGACGTCGAAATCGGGCCCGGCTGTTTCCGGGTATCCGTCGAACAGGTCGAAATCGGCCGCCGCCTCGCCGGTCTCGGACCCGTGGCTGGCGATTTCGTCGATCGCATTCTGCAGCTCACGCCGCAACTCGACGTCTTCGGCGCCGACCTCCGCCTTCATCTTCTCGATGGCGGCTACCGCTGCCGGATCGCCGTACAGTCCCAGGCACATGCCGCCGTCGGTGACGTCGTATTCGAGGCGATCGAGGAGAATCCGCAGAACGCGGTCGTCGCGCACGCCGAGGCCGGCCAGAATGAAGGCCACTTCCCCGCCCTGCTCTTCGCCGAGTTCCTCATACAGCTTCAACAACGGTTCGAGCGCCCGGTGGCCCAGCGCGATCACGCCTTCGATGAGGTCGTCTTCGGCGTCCTCCACCCAGGTACGCAAACACTGCACGTAAAACGGCAGCGCCTCGGGCGTTTTCAGGCGCCGAAAAACGGCCAGCAGCTCGGGCAAAAGATCGAGCGGGTCGTGGTCATGGTCCTCGGCGGCAAAACGAACCACGCCCGGAAGAGACCGCGGCGGGTCGTCCACCAGCGCATGCAACAGGCGCCGGTCCAGACCGAGAAGGCCGCGCGAGGCGGCCTTCAGGAGATCGTATGCCGAAGAGGGGCTGTAGTCGGTGGGGACGGTCAATCTTCTTCCCGCACGATCACCACCGGGATCTCAATGGTCACATCCCGGTGCAGGCGAATGGTCACTTTGTGTTCGCCGAGCTGGCGCAGTGGATCGCTCAGCAGGATCTTGCGGCGGTCCACCGTGTAGCCCTGTTTTTCCAGCGCGTCGCCGATGTCGCGCGAGGTCACCGAACCGAAAAGCTGATCGTTTTCGCCGGCCTTCTGCGCGATGGTGACGCTGACGCTGGCCATCAGCTTCCCCAGATCGTGCGCATCCGCCGTCTCCTTCGCTTCCCGGCGCAGGTGCGCCTGGCGTTCCTGCTCCACGATCTTCTTGTTCGCGCCGGTGGCGGCCACCGCCCGCCGCTTCGGCAACAGGAAATTGCGCGCGTAGCCCGCGGCCACCTTCACCACCTG
>CAYVPZ010000107.1:0-10290 GCA_964453955.1 uncultured Solibacteraceae bacterium
CGGTGAGGATGGCGTACTTGTCGCCTTCCATCACCAGTCCCATGGCGATGCCGGCAATCGGCGTGGAGATGGGCACGCCCGCATCCATCAGGGAGAGCGTCGCGCCGCAGACCGTGGCCATGGAACTGCTGCCGTTCGATTCCAGAGTGTCGCTGACCACGCGCAGAGTGTACGGGAAGGCTTTCTCATCGGGGAGCACGGCGAGAATGGAGCGCTCCGCCAGCGCGCCATGGCCGATTTCCCGGCGGCCCGGGCCGCGCATGAAACCAACTTCGCCGACGCTGAACGGCGGGAAGTTGTAGTGCAGCATGAAGCGCTTGTTGGTGACGCCGGGGTCGAACATCTCCAGACGCTGTTCGTCTTCCTTGGTGCCCAGCGTGGTGCTCACCAGCGACTGGGTTTCGCCGCGGGTGAACAGCGCCGACCCGTGCACGCGCGGCAGCACGCCCACTTCGATGGAGATCTTGCGGATCTCGTCGAATTTGCGGTTGTCCGGGCGGCGATGCTCGTTCAACATCTGCTCGCGGAAGATGCGCTCCTTCAGGATGTCGAACAACTGGCCGGACTCGGCCTTTTGTTCGTCGGTGGCCGCTTCCGCCACCTTCTTCTTCGCGGCGCTTACCCGGTGATGGCTGTCTTCCTTGGAGTACTTCGCGGTATCCATCGCATCGGTCAGCTCGGTGCGAATGCTCTTGGAGATCTGACCGAGCAGCTCCTCATTGAGGCGCGCGGGCGTGAATTCGCGCTTCGCCTTGCCCGCCTTGGCCATCAGCTCGCGAATGCCCGCCGCGACCTTCTTGCAGCACTCGTGGCCGTATTCGATGGCCGCGATGACTTCGGCTTCGCTGGCGTGACTGGCGCCCGCCTCCACCATCACAATGCCCTCTTCCGAGCCGGCAACGGTGATGTTGATCTTCGACTCGCGGCTTTCGTTGTAGCCGGGATTGGCCACATGCTTGCCGTCGATCAGGCCGACGCGCACCGCGCCCAGCACGTGGTGGAAGGGGATATCGGAAATAGCCAGCGCGGCCGCCGCGCCCACGATGGCGAGGGTGGCGGGATCGCGCTCCGGATCGGCCGAGAGCACCATGCCGATGACCTGCGTTTCGTACGAGAAGCCTTCCGGAAACAGCGGACGAATGGGCCGGTCGATCATCCGGCTGGTGAGAATCTCTTTCTCGGAGGGGCGGCCCTCGCGTTTGATGAAGCCGCCCGGGATTTTCCCGGCGGCGTATGTGTACTCGCGGTAATCCACCGTGAGGGGGAAGAAGCTGGCGCCCGGCTTGGGGTCGTCGGCGACGCAGGCGGTGACGAGGACTACCGAGTCCCCGGAACGCACCACTACCGCGCCGTTGGCCTGTTTTGCGATTTTTCCTGTTTCAAGGGAGAGCTTACGACCATCCAGGTCGATTTCAACTGTGTGGACCATCTGGGTTCCTTTAACCTGGGCGCCTGCGCCTTTTCGGCGTGCGCCGTCTACGATTAAGAGGGAGACTGTGGAGTGACTACGTGCGGTGATCGCGTCCACCAGGACGCGCGGCCACCTGGCCTCGGGCTTCGCGCTAGCGGCGGATGCCGAGACTCTGAATCAGGGCCTTGTACCGCTCCGGCGTCCGGCTCTTCAAATAGTCCAGCAAACGGCGCCTTCGAGCGACCATCGAGAGCAGTCCCCGGCGGGAATGATGGTCTTTCTTGTGCGTTTTGAAGTGGTCCGTAAGCTGGAGGATCCTCTGGCTGAGAATCGCTACCTGAACCTCTGGCGAGCCGCTGTCATTCTTGTGCTGCCTGTATTGCGCGATAACCTTCGTTTTCAGATCAGCCGCCAGTGCCATTCTCGGATCGGTACTCCTCGTCTTTATCTTAATCCCGTTTATGTACGCATTCAGAATAGCACAAGCCGGGGCGGGGCGGGTTCCCGAGCTGCCCCGTGTCCGCACCGCACCTCGGCCGCCGGACTGCCGCGCTACACTAAGCATATGACCCACGCCGAACGCATCGAGGTGCTGGAACGGGAAACCGCCGCCTCGAAAGAGCGCATGGACCATGCGGAAAAGCTGCTGTTAAGGGTCATCGAAGCGAACAATCAGACCGCGCAAACCGTTGGCCTGCTGGCTGAGAAGATGGATCGGTTCGTCGATGCCGTCTTCAACCGGCCGAACGGCCACTGAGTGCGATCAACTCGTCCCACCCGAGCGCGTATCCAAGAGCGCGCTTCACCTCCCCGTGCCTCGACGGCGCCAATACACCGGCCCGCGCATCGAGCCACGGTCGTGCCGCCATGCGGATATTGTCCAGGTTCGCGACGCACGGTGAAGGCAGTCCTTCTCGCCGTCCCACACGGACCTCTACGGGAATCGCCCGGATGGTTGTTGTGATCTCCGCGACGATGAACTTGCCGAGGTACTGATAAGCGTCGTTGCGGCTTAATAGCAGCACCGGCCGCCGTCCCGCGGGCGCCGGCAGGTTCGCCCACCAGATCTCGAATTGCCTCACGGCTTGTACTGCTCGGCCGTGGACCAGTCATCGGCATCCAGCGGCGAATCCGGCTGCCTGCGATAGGCCTCCCGCATGGCGCGGTATTCCGCCTGCCGGATGGCGGCGCGAATCGCCTGCCGGACAAACTCGGACCTTCTGCGTTTGCCAGGTTCCGCGACGCGGTTCAATGCAGCCAGGGTCGGTTCGTCCATCTGAATCAGAAGCGACTTCATATACAAACATTATATAGAGCCTTGATACGGACGACCGCGGTTCGGCGGTAGATGCGGTCACCGTCCCGCGTCCCCGCCCGGATCGGCTAAAATAGAAACCATTCAGCGCTGGAGCACGCCACACCGTCGTGGCGAGGAGAACCTCCTACCCTGCGGCGAGTCCGGCCGCGACACGCGTAACCACGCGCGAGCGCCCCGTAGAACAATAATAGAGAAACCCGGCGTGTGCGCGCATGAGGATCTGAAACATGAAACGGATCGGGGTTCTGACCAGTGGGGGCGACGCGCCCGGCATGAACGCGGCGATTCGTGCCGTGGTGCGCATGGCCGTCAGCCGGGGCTGGGACGTGGTGGGCATCCAGCACGGTTTCGGCGGGCTGCTGCACGGCGACGTGCAACCGCTGGGGGCGCGCGACGTCGGAGAGATCATGCAGCGCGGCGGCACCATCCTGGGCAGCGCGCGGTCTCCCGAGTACGACACGCCGGCAGCGCGGGATCGCGCCCTCGACCGGCTGCGTACCGAGCGCGTCCAGGCGCTTATCGTGATTGGCGGCAACGGCTCGCAGGCCGGCGCGCACGCCCTTTCCTCGATGGGCTTCCCGGTGGTGGGCATCCCCTCCACCATCGACAACGACGTCTACGGCTCGGACATGACCATCGGGGTGGACACCGCCCTCAACGTGGCGCTGGAAGCGATTGACCGCCTTAAGACCACCGCTTCCTCGCACCGCCGCGCATTTCTGGTGGAGGTGATGGGGCGCACATGCGGGTACCTCGCGCTGATGGCGGCCATCGCCGGCGGCGCCGAGGCGGTGGTGCTTCCGGAGAAGAAAACCGACCCGGAGGACGTGGCGCTGCAGATTCGCGAGGCGTGGGAGCGGGGCAAGCCGCATGCGCTGATCGTGGTGGCGCAGGGAGCCACTTACAACGCGGCGAAGCTCACCGAGTACTTCGATCAGCATCGCGAGCGCATGGGATTCGACCTGCGCAGCACCATTCTCGGCTATGTACAGCGCGGCTGCGATCCCACCTATGCGGACCGCATCCTGGCCACCAGGTTTGGAGCCGCGGCCATCGATTGCATCGCCGAGGCCCACTGCGGCGTGCTGGTGGGGCTGAAGGGCGCCGAACTGGCCACCACCGAACTCAGCGAAGTAGCGGCGCGGCACAAAACGCTCGACAATGAGATGCTGGCTCTCGCCGACGTGCTGGCGACCTGATTATGGCCACACCGACACCAAATCCCCGACCCGCGCCAGCGTCCCCGGCGGAGCGGAGCCACGAGCTGCGGCGCACCAGGATTGTGGCCACGCTGGGTCCGGCTTCCAGTTCTCCGCAGGTGATTCGGGACCTGATCCATGCCGGCGTGGACGTGTTCCGCCTGAACGCCTCCCACGGGATTCAGCAAACCGGTGTCCCGCTGATCCGCATCATTCGCGATGCCGCCGTGGAGGCGGGCACGCACACCGGAATTCTGCTGGACCTGCAGGGTCCCAAGATCCGGCTGGGCACTTTCCCGGAAGGTCCCCTGCGGTTGGAAAAAGGCGACCCGTTCACCATCACCGTGGAAGACGTCCCCGGCAACCGTTTGGTGGCCTGCACCAGCTACGCCGAGTTTGCGAAGGATGTTCGGGCGGGCGACCGCGTGCTGCTGGCCGATGGCACCGTGGAACTGGTGGTGATCCGGTCCAACGGCATCCAGGCCCAGTGCGAGGTGGTGCGCGGCGGCATGATCTCGGATCGCAAGGGCATTAACCTGCCCGGCACCACCGTCAGCGCGCCCTCCATGACCCCGAAGGATTTCGCCGACCTCGATTTCGGTCTGGAACAGGGCGTGGACATGGTGGCGTTGTCGTTCGTGCGGCGCGCGGCGGATGTCATTCGGCTGCGCCGGCATATGGAGGCGAAAGGCAGCGCGGCGCCCATTGTCGCCAAGATCGAGAAGCCTGAAGCATGGGGGCGGATCGAAGAGATTCTGCACGTCTCCGATGGCGTAATGGTGGCGCGTGGCGATCTGGGCGTGGAAGTGGCGCTGGAACATGTGCCGCACATCCAGAAAGGCATTATCGAGAAGGCGCGAAGGTGCGGAAGGTTCGTGATTACCGCGACGCAGATGCTGGAGTCGATGATCGAATGCGCCGTGCCCACGCGCGCCGAGGTCAGCGACGTGGCCAATGCCGTGTACGACGGCACCGACGCCATCATGCTTTCCGGGGAAACCGCCACGGGCCGCTATCCGGTGGAGGCGGTGCGCACCATGTCCGAGATCGCCTCGGCCACGGAAACGCACGCCGTGCTGCCCTCGCTGCCGCTGCTGGAGACGGGCCATCCGGAGCTGCGCGAGATCGTGGCCGACGCGGCCTGCCGGGCGGCGGGCATGGCCGGGGTGAAGGCCATCGCCGTCTTTACGGACTCCGGCTCCAGTGCGCATCTGATCGCCAGCCGCCGTCCGCCCGTGCCGGTGTTCTCTTTCACCACCACCGACAGCGTGGCCCGGCAGCTCTCCACCTGGTATGCCATCACCCCGGTTGTCACGCCGGAGCTGCACACCACCGACGAGATGCTGGCATGGATGGACCGCACTCTGCTGGAACGGGGCCGGGTGACGCCGGGCCAGCACATTCTGTTCGTCGCCGGCGATCAGCCGCATGCCCCCGGCGCCACCAACACCATGAAGATTCACACGGTGGCGGGGCGGTAGGGTCGATTGCGCCGCCGTCAGGCGCGCTTTTTCGGCCGGATCCAGGGAGTGAGGACTGTGTACACGGGCACGGAAGTGGGCCGAGCCTTGTGGCGCCGGACCAGCCTCCGGTCAATGAGGTGGCCAATCGCAGTCTGCACGGACCGCCTGGAAATCCCAGTCAGCTCAGCGAGCACCGAATGGCTCATCGCGACAGAGTTGCGCCCAGCGCCCAGGGTGAGGCCATAGAGCTGGAAATAGACCAGAAACGCGGCGGCCGAACGGCTGTGAGCCACCAGGTCTCGCATCAGAGTTTCCCTGAGGTAAGGATCGATTGTCATCACTATAGCAATGGTTACTATAGCACGCGTTGCCGCCAATCGCTGCAGAGCCGTTGATTTCGGTCTCCGAAAGCTGACATTCTATGCCTATGGTCAAACGCATCAAGTTCATCGGCATTCCGGTTCGCGATCAGGACCGGGCGCTGGAGTTCTACACCGAAACACTTGGTTTCCGGATCCTGACGGACCAACAATTCACGCCCACTCAGCGGTGGATCGAACTGTCCATTCCGGGAGCGGATACCGGCGTGGCGTTGTTCACGCCGCAGGGCCACGAGGATCGAATCGGCACATTTGTAAACACCTCGTGGGAGGTCGAAAACGTGGAGAAAGCGTACGCAGCTCTGCTGGCCAAAGGCGTGGAATTTACGGCGCCGCCGGCCAAACAGCCCTGGGGCACCTCAGTCATCATGAAGGATTCAGAGGGCAATTCGATCGTTCTCGGTTCGAAGTAGGTCCCGCCCGCCTCAATACCGGTACGTCTTGCCCGGGAGGAACGTACCGTAGGAGAGCGGGCCCGCCTGCTGCACCACGTTCATCGCGGCGGCGGCCAGCGTGTAGGTTTCCACGGGATGTCCGGCGGAGGTGCCGTATACGTGGTCGTCGGCGAGCACGAGATCGCGAAACTCGATCTGAATCACCGTCTGGCCGGCTTTTTGCACTATCAGCGTCGCCGACGGCAAATGCGTCTCCGCGTTCACCGCGTTGACGATTTGCATGGTGCTCTTGCCGGTCTTCATCTGAAAGTGGATGCTGTTCAGGCCCGCGCTGCGCTCCGCGGTGAACGACAGCAACTGGATGCCGCCCTCCAGCGGGGGCTGCGTGTACTCGCCTTCGATACCGCCGATTCGCAGTAAGCAGATGTTAGCGTCGGCCATCCGTCAACTCTCCCGGTGTTCGATCATCTGCCGGACGCGGTCCAGTTCCTTCCGCAGCCGGCTCTCGCGCATGGCGATGGAGATCACGTAGCCGAGTACGATCACCCACGCGGCCAGAAAGCCGTAGAACATGAAAGTGAAATTGCGAGTATCCATGGAAGCTCCTAAAGTGCGTGCGCATACCGCCGCAGCGCGTCGAGTTCGCGGCGGATGCTTTCCTGACGCATTCGCAGCAACACCAGCGAGGCGGCCACCAGCGCCATCGCCAGAACATTCCACCACAGCGGCGATTCCATCCCCGGCGCCATCCCGCCGCCGTTGCGGATGCTGAGTACGGGGGCCGGATGCTGTGTCCGCCACCATTCGATGGACTTCCAGACAATGATCACGTCCACGAACGCGAAGATGGACAGCACCGCCGAGAGACGCGCGCGCTGGGTGGGCTCGTCGGTGGCGCGCCGCAACATAAGATAGCCGGCATAGAGCAGCCAGCAGATGAGCATCGATGTCAGCCGCGCGTCCCAGGTCCACCAGATGCCCCAGATCACGCGCGCCCAGATGCTGCCGGTCACCAGATTCACGGCGGCGAAGACCACCGAAACCTCGGTCACGGCGGCGGCCACCGAGTCGAATCGAAGATCTCTGGTGATCAGGTACAGCGCGCTTCCCACCATGGCCACGAAGAAACCGGTCATGGCCGCGATGGCCGCCGGCACATGGAAGTAGATGATGCGGTAGATGGCGCCCTGGTTGGCCTCGTCCGGCAGCACCATGAAGATGCGGTACAGGTCCCAGGCGATCAACGCGATCGCCGCGATTGAAAACAGGTAGATCAGTTTTTCACGCATGGTTCACCCGATGAGCACAGTCTCGACAAGGCCCAGTCCCAGGATAGTGAAGATGATATCGAAACCCACCAGCAGGCGCAGCCATATGGCGTTTTCGGCGCCCGGCGGCGCGCCGGTCATCAACACCGTGGTCAACTGAATGGCCGCCATCAGGGCCGGCAGCATCATGGGATACACCAGGATGGGCAGCATCAGCTCGCGCAACCGCAGATTGACGGTCAGCGCGCTGAACATGGTTCCAATCACCGTGAGCGCCCACGTGCCCAGTGCGAAGACGATGGTGAGCCATCCGATTTGCCGGGTCCAGGCCACATTATAGAAGATGCCGAACACCGGCAGGCACACCGCCTCCACGGCCATCAGCAGCACGAAATTGGCGATGCACTTGCCGAGGAAGAGCTGGCTGCCGCTGGTGGGCGAGGCCAGCAGCGCGTCCAGACAGTCGTTCATCAGCTCGCGCGCGAAGCTGCGGTTCAGAATGAGCGCGCCGGCGAAGGCGAATACCAGCCACAGCAGCCCGCCGGAGATATCGCGTACGGTTTCGGCGCTCGGGTCGAAGGCGAAGCTGAACAGCAGCAGGATTACCAGCGCGAAGGAGAGGGACGCGTTGACGGTCTCCTTGCTGCGCAACTCGGAGCGCAGATCCTTGCCGGCGACGGCGAGCGTCTGGCGCAGGTACAGGACGGCCGCCACGTCAGGCTTCTCCGTAGTTGCGATAGAGCCATCCGGGATCGTCCAGCATTTCCTGGGTGCGCGGGCCGCGGAAGGCGAGCTTGCCGCGATTGAGGAGCGCCACGTCGGTGGCCAGCTCCAGCGCTTCCCGCAACTGGTGAGTGGACATGATAATGCTGCGGCCCTCGCTTTGCGCCTGTTTCAACAGCGATTGCAGCACGCCGATGGCGCGGTCGTCCAGGGCGGTAAAGGGTTCGTCGAGCAGCAGCAGCGCGGGATTGTGCAGAAACGTGCGCGCCACCGCCAGCCGCTGGCGCATGCCCCGCGAGAATTCGCGCACGAGGCCGTCGCGGACCACGGTTAGACCGGTGCGCTCCAGCCACTCCAGCGCGGTGTGCGTGGGGTCCCTCATTCCATAAAGGCGCGCGAACAGACGCAGGTTTTCCAGCGCGGACAGCTCCTCGTAGACGCCAATGGAATGGCCAAGCACGCCGATGTTGAGCCGGGTTTGCTTGTCGCGGGCGTTTTCGCCGAGCACGTTCACGCGGCCCTTACCCGGCCGCGACAGGCCCGCGACGATGCGCAGCAGCGTGGTCTTGCCCGCGCCGTTGCGTCCTAGCAGCGCGAGGCAGGCGCCGCGTTCGACGCTCAGCTCAATGCCGCGCAACGCCGGAAAATCGCCGTAGTATTTCCAGACGTCGTGGACGTCGACGGCGTTCATGGGCTAGTGGTCGCCCTTTGCGGTTTTCCCGGCCCCGCTGCGCCAGAGCAGAATAGAGCCCAACAACAGAATGCCGAACGTCAGGCCGAGGATGAGCCCCATGCGGTCGTAGAGGCGCGGGGTGGCTTCCTGAATTCGTGGCTGGCCGGTGTCCTCCTCGGACGCTCCCTGCTCGCCGCCGTTCTCGGGCGGGGCCAGCGTTCCGCCACCCAACACCTGCACGCGGAACTCGTTGCCCTTCACGTTGTAGATGACCGCCTGGTTGGTGGGTTCCTGGCCGATCATGTCGAGGTTGTCGCCTTTCAGCGTGACGCCGTTCGGCACCACCAGGCGCAACGGGGCCGTGGTGTCCAGAACTTTCCCGCCGACCTCCAGCGGGTCCGCCGCGGGTATCGTGTAGGTCACGTCGAAGCGCGTTTCGCCGGGCATCACCGGATAATCGACGTGGTACGAGTTCTTCGCCTTGTCGGGCTCGGTGGGGCGCGTGATGGGCATGCCGCCGGGCGGTGTGATGGACACCGACGGACTCTGCTTCAACTCGCCCAGCGTCACGAATCGCGCCGAGCCGGCGGAAGCGTCGTTGAACGTCTTCGTGCCGCCGTTCTGATAAATGAAGGTCTCGCTCACCGAAAGCTCGCCGGCCGACGGCTGCAGCAGGATCATATGTTCGGCCAGCTTCGCCGCCGAGCGATCCTTCGTGGCATCGAAGACGGGCACCTCGACGCCGGTGGTGGGCGATCCCGGCGGGATCATATGCGTGTACAGAACGCCGCCGTAGATGGCCTGCACCAGTTTCGGTCCGGGAGGTTCCTGATCGAAATGGAACTTGCCGGCGGCGTCCGACCGCGCCGTGCCGATGGTCTGCAGTCCCTGCTGGGTGGGCTGCAGGAGTTGCAGGATGACGTTGGGTTGCGGGCTGCCGGTGGTCCCATTGGCCACGGTGCCGTCGATGGCGGCGAACGCAGGCAGGACGAGGAGAGAGAACAGCAGCGGCAAAGAAACGGGGGACAGACTACTGCGCGTATGTTTGATGGCTGAACCCATATCAGTAAGTCTGTCCCCGTTTCTTTGCCGCTGTGCCCGTTTTCATGAAGCCATCGCCTTTCCGCATTCGCCGCAGAATTTCATGGCGCGCGGGAATTTTGCGCCACAGTGGGGACAGAGCCTGGAGCTTTCCGGTGCGCGCGGCGCGGGTGCGGGCGGCGGAACAGGAGCGGCGTCCGGCTGCGCGTGGTCGATTTCCGAAAGTACGCCGGCGAGTTCCGTCTGCAGCCCCACCTTGGTCTTCTGATAATCCGCGTCGGACAGCTTGCCCACGCGATATTCGAACTGCAGATCGCGAAGATTCTCGTAAATCTGCGCTTTTCGTTGTTCCAGATGAGCGGTGGGAGACGGCGCTTCCGGCTCGGGAACGTCTTTGGCGCGGACCAGCAACGTGAACA
>CAYVPZ010000108.1:0-10229 GCA_964453955.1 uncultured Solibacteraceae bacterium
CTCTCCAACTGGCCCCGCCCGGCTGCGGTGAGCGAATAGAATTTCGCCTCGCGCCCGGTCTCCGTCTCGCGCCACGCGGAGGTAATCCAGGCCTGTTGTTCCAGCCGGTGCAGGGCCGGGTAGAGCGACCCCTGTGTCACCTGCAACACATCCTCGCTCACCTGCCGGATGCGCTTCGCGATAGCCCAGCCGTGCATCGGTTCCAGTGCAATGGTCTTTAGAATAAGCAGATCCAGCGTTCCCTGGATCAAATCGGATGGCCTGCTCATGGTTGGCTCTCAATACCCAGGTTATCTACAACGATACCCAGATAATCGACAATAGAGCTTTCCGGCGAGGCTGTCAAGAGGGAACAAGAGGGCTGACCATATACCTCCGGCCAGCCCTCACTGCAGGTGCGGAATCAGTTGGTGGGTTCCAGTTTCTTCCAGCTTGCGTCCGGGTCGAAGGCGGTGATGGCCGGTGCGAGAGTGGCCGTTTCGGCGCCCAGGTCCTTCGCGTATACCACGCCGAGCTGATTCACCACGAACGTCTGCACGCCCGTAGTGCCGTACTCCCGCGGCCAGGCGATGAGGCCGAAGCCGCCCAGCAGATGGCCGTCCACCAGGAAGTTGCGCGCGCCCCCCACGGCATTGCCGCCCTGCGCGGTGAGCACTCGGAAGTGATACCCGAAGTGATAGCGGGGCCGGGCTACGGTCACCCCGGCGTCGGGTGCGGATACCAGCCGGTCCGAAGCGGAGATCGCCGGTCCGGGTTTGGTTAGCGGACCTCGAAGATTCGCGCGGCGGCGGCGCTTGCCGGTGCCAGCTTATAGTCGTGACCGTCAAACAGGAAATCGATGCGGTAGCGTTTCGTCAGGGGAAAGAACTTCGCCACCGAGTGCTCGCGAAGGTCCTCCTCGGTGCACGCACTGGAGTCCTCAGGTTTCATGGGTCTCTTGCCAAATCTCGCGGTTACTGACATCGCGATGGCGTTAAACTCAACCTTCTCGATAAAGGCTCGCGTTATGGGATACGGCTGGTCCGGCTCGGCATCACCTGCGCCCTCGCCGCAGGTCAAAGTGTCGTCGTTAACCTGGAAGATGGGCGCGTTGTCGCCCTCCGCCATCATGACGCAAGTGGGCCTGAGCAGGTCCTCCACGTAGAGCTCCGTGGTATTGTCGCCTTGCGCCCCGTACGTGCCCATGCAGACAAGCACTTCTCGCCCACTCTTGAGTGGCACCTTATGGCACCTTTCCGTGACCACGCCCGCCTTGTACCAAAGCATGGCCCATCGGTTGGAACGGCGTGTCAGCAAAATCGTGCCACCGAAATTCTCCGAGTGCGCCTCGCAGCCTTCCATCCACAGCGCCGCATCTTCGCTCGTCGGAGATATGAAATGACCACGAGTCACGCGCGCCAAATACCAATCGAAGGGTTCTCCGTGAAAGCCGGTGAACGTCGGGCACGCCGTCCGGCACCGGATCTCTTTGCTGCTGGCGACGCGTCCCGCGCATACGGCTTCGAGCAGTTCCGCGCCCCCCGACTGTCGGGGATCCTCGCCGTCGGACGGGAACACCGTCTGCGCTCTGGCGGCCGCCCCGAGAGCAATGACCAACAACACCCACGCGAAGACGACGCGTGGCGGCCGCCCGTCGATTCCTGCATGACCCATCTGGCTCCAGTTTAATAGCCGCGCCGCACCCGCATCGCTCACCGTTTCCCGATAAAATCAAAGCGCCGCAATGAATCGGATCTGGATTTCCCGGCACAGCTCGATCCCGGTTCGCGAGCAACTGAGCGCGCAGCTCCTGTTCGGAATCCTCAGCCGCCGGATCGAGCCGGCCGAGCGCCTGCCCAGCGTGCGCGACCTCGCCCGCCGCCTCAGCGTGCATCCCAACACCGTCAGCGCCGCGTACCGGGACCTGGCCGCGCGCGGCTGGGTGAAGCGCAGAACCGGGTCGGGCGTCTTTGTGTGCGATCTGGAGCATCGCGGCGCCGCGGGCGAAATCGACACGTTCGTTCGTGCGTGGATCGAGGAAGGCCTCGCCCGCGGCTTCTCCATCGAGGCGCTCCGCGGCGCGTTCGAGAAGGCCGGCGTCGAACTCGGCGCGGCCGGCGAGACCCGCGGGCTGCTGGTGGTTCATCCGGACCGCGATCTTGCCCGCATTCTGGCCGCCGAGATTGAGGAAGCCGTCGGATCCGCGGTGCCATTTGCCAGTCTGGAAGATGCGTCGCGTGCGCCGGAATTCGCGACCTCGCTGCTGCTGACCACAACGTCGGGCGCCGCTGCCGTTTCTCAACTCCGGCCAGGGGGCCATCAGGTGATCCCGTTGAAATCGGTGGAGGAGGTGCTCAGCGGCCTGCGCCTTCCGTCGTCGCCCGTGCTGATTGGCATCGTTTCCCGCTCGGAGGCGATTCTGAAGTGGGCATCCTTGCTGACTCCGGCCCTGGGACTCCCGGGCAGGGACCTGATTCGCCGGAATCCGGAACAGCCGGGGTGGCGGCAGGGTCTGGCCGCGTGCGATCTGATCGCCGCGGATATACTGTCCGCCCGCGAATTGCCGAAGAATATTCGCCCAATTGTTCTCCGGCTCGTCCAGGGCGAGTTCCTGCAGGAGGCGCGCAGGCTTGTGACAGCGCAGAAAGTGTAACATCAAGCGGGCCCCAACCGCGCTCGCGCCCGCATACTGGTGGCATGAGAATCCCACTCTGTTGCATGGCGGTGGCTCTCTTCATCGCTGGGGCAGGATGTACGTTCCTCAGCTCGAACCGAAATTGGCGAATCAGCGGCAGCGCGAATTCACGGGTGCTTCTGGTGTCTGATTCTCCGGAAGTGAGGCATCTGATAATCGGCGAGGACGCCCGCGAAGAGGAAGTCAGTCGCTTCTGGCGCGAGGGACATAACAAAGAGGAGCGCATCGAGCACGTCAGGGACATGATGCAGCATCCCGATCAGTACCCTGCCGGCCGAAAGGGTTTTCTGGAAACCATGGCCCGAATGCCGGGGGTGTACGTCCCGGTTAGATCGTACTGCAATATTCTCGAGCAATCCAAATCCAGGTGCGGAGTTTCGCCGATCGAGACAGCCACTTATGTGCTGATTCAGGTGACCACCGGGCCCTCACGCGGACAGCAAGGCTGGGTTTGTTCAAATCTGGTGCCGGGGCAGTGGCCTTGAAGAGGCTACGAGTACGGAGGGAAGTCAATGAGTAAGCGCACGCTGTTCGCTGTTCTATTGTGCGGCCTCGGATGGGCCGGGCCGCGGCCCCCGGTTGTCCGGAAGAAGCTGGCCGCCGCAACCGAGATCCAGGGTTATCCTTGCGCCACTGGCTACGCCTGGTTCTATCTTGACGGCCATCTGGAACAATGCGCCGTCTCGCGGGACACTGCGTTCGGGGAAGCGCAGGCGCCCGCGGGGTCCATCGTCGTTCTCCTGCCCAGCGGCCAGCCGGATTACCTCATGATGAGTCACGATGCGCCCATACTCGGCTATAAATGCGCCGGCGGCGGCCCGCTCGGACCGGCGGAAGGCGCGATGACGGCGTTTTACCCCAGCGGCAAGCTGAAGCTGTGCTGGCTTGTGGGAGATCAAAACGTGCAAGGGATACCGTGCATGGGTAACGGTGGTTTCTTCGGCGCTCTGTTGCACTATGGTGGCGCCGGCGCCCGCTTTTATCGGAGCGGAAAGCTCCACAGTTGCACGTTGTCGAAGGACGTCGGCGGCCTGCGGCGGGGACAGCTCTTTGTCGCGCCCTAGAGTGCCGCCTCGCCGTCCAGACTCCGCCACAAATACCAGCTCGCCACCGAACACCACGGGCGCCACGCCCGCGCGATCTTCTCCATCCGTGCGGGTTTCGGCAGCGCGCGCATGCGATACGCCTTGCGCATGGCCACGCGGACGCCGAGGTCGCCCACCGGCAGAACGTCGGGCCGCTGCAGCGCGAAAATCAGGAACATGTGCGCGGTCCACTCGCCCACCCCCTTCACCCGCGTGAGCGCCTCAATCACCTCGTGGTCGCTCATGGCGGGCAGCAGCGTGAAATCCACTTCCCCGGCGAAGGTCCGGGCGGCGAGGTCCCGAATGTACGCCGTCTTCTGGCCGGACAGCCCGGCGGCGCGCATCTGTTCCACGGTCAGCGCCAGCACGGCCGCCGGCGTCAGCACGCGCTGGGGAACCAGATCGAGCAGTCGATTGAAAATGTGCGTGGCCACCCGCCCGCTGAGCTGCTGATATACAATGGACCGCACCAGCGTCTCGAACGCGGGCTCGCGGAACTCTATCCGGTACGGGCCCACGCGCTCGATGATGCCGGCGAGTACCGGATCGGCCTTCCGCAGGTGGAGGATCGCCTGACGCATGGAACGAAGCAGCGCGGCTGCGCATCTACCAATCTAACCTTATGAACCGCTCCCTTGCCGCGCTCCTGATGCCGCTCCTCTCCCTCCTCCCGGCGATAGCCGCTCAGCAGGCCGCCACGCCGGACAAGCCGCAGCAGGAAGAAACCCCGTCCATCAAGGTGGAAGTGAACGTCGTAAACATCTTCTATACGGTCCGGAACCATCAGGGCGGCCTGGTGGGCAACCTCACCAAAGACGACTTCACCGTGTTCGAGGACGGGAAGCAGCAGGATATCAAGTACTTCACCCGCGAAACGGACTTGCCCTTCACCATGGGGCTGTTGATCGACGTCAGCCCCAGCCAGGAAAACCTGGTCGAGATCGAAAAGGAGGCGGCGTCGCAGTTCTTTGGCGCGGTGCTGCGGCCGAAGGATCTCGCTTTCCTGATCAGCTTCGGCGGCGACGCGGATCTGCTGCAGGACTACACCAGCTCGCCGAAACTGCTGCGCGCCGGGCTGAACGGCCTCAAGGTGAACGCCAGCGTCAACGGTTTGCACCCGGGGCCGGTGCCCACCATTTACGATCCCAAAGGCACGGTTCTGTACGATGCGGTGTATCTGGCGGCGCACGACGAACTGCACGGCCAGGTGGGACGAAAAGCGCTGATTCTGATTACCGACGGCCAGGACGAAGGCAGCCACTATAAAATCCAGGACGCCATCGAACAGGCGCAGAAAGCGGACGCCATCATTTACAGCATTCAATATGTCGACTACGAGCTCTACCGAAGGCACGGCATGATGTATGGGGGAGGCTCGGCTCTGGACCGCATGTCGCGGGAGACGGGCGGCCGGATGTTCCCGGTGGACCGCAGGCATCCGCTCACCGAGGTCTTCCAGGAAATCCAGGACGAGATGCGCAGCCAGTACGCCATCGGCTACACGCCCATCAATTCGGCGCGGGACGGGTCCTACCGGAAGATCGAGATCCACACGGGCAATAAGGACTACAAGGTGCAGGCCCGCAAGGGATACTACGCGACGGCGGGCGGCGACTCGGATTAAAGGGAATAAAAGAACAAAAGGAAATAAAGGGAATAAAAGGAGGCACCCCGGGCTTCCACTACTCCCTTTGCTCCCCTTACTTCCTTTACTCCCTTTACTCCCCTTACTCCCCTTACTCCCTTTACTCCCTTTACTCCCTTTACTCCCCTTAAATAAACCGTATCCGCCGCATGGCCACCAGCACCATGCGCAACAGCACCATGCCGTGGCGCCAGCGCTGGATGTTGGTGTCCCCGTAGGTGCGCTCGCCGTAGCGCACGGGCATGTCCACAATCTTCAGGTTGTAGCGGGCCGCGCCGAAAATCAGGTCGAAGTCGCCAAACGGATCGAAGTCGCCGAACCAGGAACGGTTGGCGGCGATGGTTTCATAATGGCGGCGGCTGAGCACTTTGGTCCCGCATAACGTGTCCCGGATGTTCTGCCCCAGCAGCCGGCTAAACGCAAAGCTGAAAAACTTGTTGCCCAGCAGGTTGAAGAAACGCATGGCGCGCTCTTCCATGGGGTACACCAGGCGGACACCGTTGATAAACTCCCCGCGGCCGCTTCGCCAGGCTTCGTAGAACCGCGGCAAATCCTCCGGCATCACCGTGAGATCGGCGTCCAGGATCATGAGCAGATCGCCGCGCGCCTCGGCGAACCCCAGCCGGACCGCGTCGCCCTTGCCCTTACCCGTCTGGCGGAACAGCCGCGCCGGATAGCCGGGCCGTTGCGCCAGTTCCCGCTCGGCCGCTTCCCAGGTGTGGTCGGTGGAGTGTCCTTCCACCAGGATCAGCTCGGTGCCCGCGCCCATTTGCGGGAGGCGGTCGAAGATCTGGGGCATGTTGCCCTCTTCGTTGCGCGCAGCCACGATCACGCTGACGGTGGCCTGCCGCTCCGGATCCGCCGCCGGCTGCGGGCGCGCGATGAGCATGTGGGTGATGCCGAGGTGGCCAAACGGCCACAGCCGCACCAGATAGCGGTTGGCCAGCCGGCCCAGCAGCGGCACCCGCACCGGGCACATGATCTCGCGGGAATGGCGGATGGTTTCGCAGCCCGCCAGATACAGCAGGTCGCTGACGTCCTCGACGGTCAGCCAGTTCTGCAGGAGCAGACGTTTCACCACACCGGCTGCCTCTGCCAGTTTCCGCGGGCCCGCCCAAAGCTGGCTGTAGAAGTTCAGCAGAACTCGTGTGCCCGGATGGCAATGGGCGGCAATCCGCTCCAGCACCGTCTGCACGTCCCACAGATCGTTGATCAGATCCGAGCAGACCACGAAATCGAACTTTTCGCCGAGGTCGAAATCGTGCGCGTCGGCTTGCCGGAACACCAGTTCGGGATGGCGATCGCGAGCGAGCTTCACCATTTCCGCCGAGAAGTCGATGCCCACTCCGTAAGCCGGTCGCAGCGCCGCCAGCAGATCGCCCGTCCCGCTGCCCACTTCGAGGACCCGCATCCCGGGAGGAACCGAAAACGCAAACAGCCGCGCAAGCTGCTCGCGATAATAATGGCGGGCCGGTTGCCAGCGGCCAATCTCCCGCGCGAACTCGTCCCAGAAGGCGATACGCTCCGCGGTGTAGGCGGCGCGCTTCGTTGGAGCCTCGTTTCCCACTATGAAAGATGTTTGCACGTCTTCGACGATCATAGAATCCCCGAGCGCCCGGGGCACAATGATTACGCGATTTTAATGTGGGTCCGCAGCCCCCGTGCGCCCCATCTGATTAGGCGATTTTAATGAAACCGGTGGGGGAGCCGGAGGCGCACTCGCGATATGATAATCACTGTAGTTGGCGCAACATTCCTCAACAGGAGAACTCCACATGAAGAAGCTGATGACCCTCATGCTCGGCATGGCCATCGTACTCGGCAGCACCGCGCTGTTTGCGGACGATGCCGCCACCAGCACAAAGACGAAGAAGACCAAGGCGATGAAGACCAAGGCGACCAAGACCAAGAAGACCAAAGCCACCACCGCGAGCTAATATCGCTTTATAACGGGACGGCGTTCGTGTTGTGTCTCGCTCGCGCGCCGTCCCCGATTCTCCTGCCTGAACCTCCGCTACCGATCAGCCCACCACGAATCGGCCCATTAGATTACAGGATTTTAATGAAACCGGCGGGAGGCGCCCGCGATATGATGATCCCTGTCGTCAGGGCAAGTATGCTCAACAGGAGAACCATGAAGAAGCTCATCACTCTCATGCTCGGCATGACCATCGTCCTCGGAAGCACCGCGCTGTTTGCGGACCAGGCCCCCCCCTCCGAGGCGGACCGCGAGTCCGCGAGGCCGCGCGATAAGACTCGCAAGACTAAAACCAAATCGACCAAAACCAAAAAGACCAAGGCAGCCAACAAGAGTTAGCGATCGGTGCATAACGGGATGGCGTCCGCGTTGTGTCTCGCGCGCACGCCGTCCCGATTCTCCTGCCTCCGATCGCCCCCCGCAATTGCACGATTTTAATGAAGCCGATGGGAGATCTGGAGTGGCGCCCGCGATATGATGATCCCAGCAGTCGGGGCAAGTGCCCTCAACAGGAGAACCCACATGAAGAAGCTCATGACGCTCATGCTCGGCACGACCATCGTCCTCGGCAGCACCGCGCTGTTTGCGTATGGCCCACAGGAGATCACCAAAACTGAAGATCAGGCAAGCGGGCAACTGCAAAAGGCGGCCGACGCGAACCCGAAAAAGTCCAAGACGAAATATACTAATTCCACGGGGACCACGGAGCCATACAACGAGCGCAAGGCCGCCAGGACCCACAAGACCAGAACGACCTCGAAGACCCACAAGACCGGCACGAAGAAGACCAGGGCAGCCAACAAGGGTTAGCGATCCGTGCGTAACGGGATGGCGTTCGTGTTGTCTCGTGTCTGGACGCGCGGCCCCTCCCTCCGATGATTGAACCGGCGCGCGAAGCCGAGCGGCCTCCAGCCCGGCTCGCGCCCGCGATATGATGTTTCCTGCAGCTTGGACAAGTATCCTCGACATGAGAACCCACATGAAGAAGCTCATCACTCTCATGCTCGGCATGACCATCGTGCTCGGCACCACCGCGCTGTTTGCGGGATCGGCCGAGGACACCTCAACTTCTGGCACGAAAAAGGAACCATTAAATTCCAGGGAAAAGAAGGCCTCCAAGACCCACAAGACGAAGACCAAAAAGACCAGGGCAGCCACCCCGGCTGCCGAGCCAGAGCACAAAGCGCAGCAATAAGTCCGCCGGGGGGCAGAGCGCGTGCCGCGGCGTATCGCAGAATGAGCGGGGCGTCCGGGCGGTGGTTGGCCCGGCCGCTTCCCGCGTGGCCGGTTCAGGTGCTTCGCGCATCTTTCACCTCACTCGGAGATTCTTCTTGACTCCGCGGATTCATCTGCCTCAGAATCGAGCATCGTGAGACTCACTTCTGATTGGTCCCGGTGCGGAATTCTGGCCGGGTTGTTCATTGCGCTGGTCTTTTGCTGCTGCCACTCGAGGCGTGGGCACAGGCTTCTCCGAGCTGCCCGGCGGGCAAGCAGACCTGCTCCGGGAAGTGCGTCAACCTATTCACCAACGCGAAGCACTGCGGGGACTGCGCCCACGCCTGCCTGGCCGGCCAGACGTGCGTGAATGGGACGTGCAGCGGCAAGGTCAGCACGAGCTGTCCGGCGCAAGGCAAGCCCGGCGACATCCCCTGCTCCGGGAAGTGCATCAATCCGGCCAGTGATTCCAAGCACTGCGGGAGCTGCGGCCACGCCTGCAAGACCGGTCAAAAGTGCGTGAAGGGGCAGTGTACAGGATAGTGTAACCTCATCCCCCGCAACAAAACAGCCTGCCGCGTCCTTTGCGCCGGCCTCGCCCGATTACACGATTTTAATGAAACCAATGGGCGAGCCGGACTGGCGCCCGCGATATGATGATCCCTGTAGTCAGGGCAAGTACCCTCAACAGGAGAACTCCATGAAGAAGCTCATCACTCTCATGCTCGGCATGACCATCGTACTCGGCAGCACCGCGCTGTTTGCGGAAACCGCGGAAAAAGACAAGGACAAGGACAAGAAGGTCTCCAAAACACACAAGACCAAAACCAAGAAGACCAAGGCGGCCAACAAGAGTTAGCGATCCGTCCGAAACGGGATGGCGTTCGCCTTGTCTCGCGCCCGGACGCCGTCCGCCCCCTTCCTGCGATGAGTGAATCGACGCTCGAAGCCGAGCGACCTGCAACCGAACAGCCCACTTGGGCGCCACGAAAACAGAGGGCGTACCTTGTCCTGTGCGGCGCCGTGTCGCTGGCCGCGGCGGTGATCGCGATTTATTCGGAAACCAACGCCTGCGCCTACGACGAAGGATTCCACATGCTGGCCGCGCAGTTGATCAAAGCGGGCCGGCGGCCGTACCTGGATTTCTTCTTCGCGCAGGCCCCGTTGAACGCCTGGTGGAATGCGGCGTGGATGTTCGTTTTCGGGGAGAGCTGGCGCGCATTGCACGCGGTGGCGTCGGCGGCCACGGCGGGAGCGGTTCTCCTCTCGGCCGATTTTGTTTTCGTGCGCGCGCCCTGGCAGCGCTGGCGTTTGCCGGTGTCCCTGGCTGCGGTCCTGCTGATCGGCGGCAACTGGCTGCTGGTGGAATTCGGGCCCATTGCGCAGGCCTACGCGCTGTGCATGCTTCTGACCGTGGTGGCATTTCGGCTGGCGGTGGCCGCGGCCGGACACAGGGGCCTGCTCCTCACCGCGCTGGCGGGTTGCGCGGCCAGCGCCAGCGCGGCGGCCAGCCTGCTCACCGTTCCCGCGGCCCCGGTGGTTCTTCTCTGGATCCTCATCTACAACCGCGTGGGCGGCCGCCTGGCCCGCTTTGCCGCGTTCGTGGCGGGCGCGGCGGTGCCGTGGCTCCCG
>CAYVPZ010000109.1:0-10226 GCA_964453955.1 uncultured Solibacteraceae bacterium
TCGATGTCCTGGTCGATGGCGGCGCGCTCGTCCGCGTCCCTGGCCTGGTACTCGCCGGCCTCTGAGCGCGGAAACTCATCGAACGCCAGCACGGGCACGCGGATGCCCGAGTAGTTTCGCTTCACCTGGCCGACTCCAATCGCTTTCCATATTCGCAGGGGAGATATGCGGCTTCCCTTCGTTCCGTCGGGATTGGTTGCATACTGGTTGCGCAGCTCGGATTCGGGGAAGGCGAATTTCTGGTTGCGCATTTGCCAGGCGCGGTATCCGCTGAACGATGTCGCCTCCTCTCCGGATGGGGGCGGAGGCGGTGTGCGCATCGGCGCCGGCAGTTTCCCGGCCAGGGCCATGTACGCGGGATCGCTCCCGCTCCAGTCTCGGGGGTCGCCGAGGGCGTCGAGGTAGACCAGGCCGGACACGCGATTGGGATGCTGGCGCGCGATGGTGGTCATTTCCCCGCCGGCCATGGAGTGACCCACCAGCACCGGCGCGGCGATCCCCAGCGAATCAAGCACCTGAACGACGTCGTCGGCCAGGCGCTGATCGTCATAGCCGGATGCGGGCTGGCTGGATGCCCCAAAGCCGCGCCGGGTGATGCCGTAGACGTGGCAGCGCGGCGCCAGTTTGGGCGCGAACTCGTCAAAAACGTGCGCCGTGTTTCCGGCCCCCGCCAGCAGGACGACGGCCCGGCCGCGGCCTCCCCAATCGAGGACCTCCAGCCGCACGCCCTCTTGCACGGTGACGAAGCGGACGCGGTGTTTGGACGGGTCGTGCCAGGGCGCCACCGAGTGGGCCCACGCCGGCGCGATCAGCGACGCCAGCGCGAGGACGCCGGCCCGGTGCGCGGATGGGCTTGACAGGGGGATGCTCATCGGCTTAGTGTACTAGTGTAGTAGTACACTAGTCAATAGGGACCGGCGCCACCGGGATGGCGGCGATATCGTCCCACACCAGCCAGTGTTGGTTGAGATAACGAGCGGCGTGCTTCTCGTAGAATCTTCGGTAAGGATTCGCGGGATCGACGCCCACGCAAACACTCCGGCGCCCATGCGCGATGAACCAGCCCGCCAGCCGCGCCAGCAACGCCGTGCCGATGCCCTGGCTCTGGTAATCGCTGAGCACATACAGCGACTGCAGCTCGCCTTCGGCGCCATGGCGGCGTGAAAAATGGCCGGCGATATAGCCAACCATGCGATCGCCGGCAAAAGCGGCAAAGAGGATACGCGGTTTCAGCGCATGCCGGGGGTGCTGGAGCCCGCGCACATATCCATCCCACCGGCCGCGCAGGCGTTCGAGATCCCAGACGCCGGCGGTATCCAGCCCGCACTCTCGCAGGGTATCGCCGTTGACCTGGGCAATGGCGGGGACGTCGGCGATGCCGGCTTCACGATAGTGGATTGATTGCGGGTGCACGATTGCGGAAGATCGCCAACGAACGTCAAAGATAGCACCCGGCTGCGGTCACTGCGGCCCCTCAGCCGAACGGTCTCGCACGGAGATGTCGATGCCAACGCATTTGACGACCTGAAAGTAGAGATCCGCATGCCCACCATACTCCACTTCCAAATGCGATGAAGTTAACCAGTTCATCTTCACCGCTGTGTTGCCAGGTGGGTACGCCGAATCGTTAAACAATCCCAAGATTTCCATCGGATGCCTTTGATTGTTGTCCGGCTCAGGTACACGCTGGTCTGAACGGCGGCAGTTCCCGGCCCACCGTTCTGTTCAGTGCGTGCACTCGCCAGCCAATAGCCATCCGGAGATCGAGCCTCTGCGGACCAAATCGTCGCTACATCCCGGCAGCCAGAGAAATGGACGCAGATCGCGATGTTCGGGACGAGGATCGTCTTGCGTATCTCAGGCCGCCTTGCATGGCGTCCGTTTTGCAGCGCGTTAAAGCCGGCAGTAGTATTCGCAACGTTGACTGCTGGGATACCCAGGTAGTTCGGGGTCATCTGAGTATTACCAGGATACTGCCCCCGTCCCGCCGTCCGGCCCGCGCGTGCACCGCCGCCTCCGCCGCTGTACCATGAGAATCGATCCGACAAAACGAGCACCCATGAATACGGAACTGGAAAACCTCGAACCGAGAGCGCTGTGGAAGCACTTCGCGGCCCTCTCCGCCATACCACGCGCGTCCGAAAAGGAGGCGGCGGCACGCAATTATGTTCTGGCTCAGGCCGCGCGCCAGGGCCTCGAGGCCATTCAGGACGCCGCTGGGAACGTGGTCGTCCACAAGCCCGCCCGCCCGGGACGCGAGGGGGCCATCGGCGCGGCGCTGCAAGGCCACCTGGACATGGTCTGCGAGAAGAACGAAGGCACGGTCCACAATTTCGACACCGATCCCATTCGCGTGATCCGCGATGGCGACTGGTTGAAAGCGGATGGCACCACGCTGGGCGCCGACAACGGCGTCGGGGTGGCCGCGGCTCTGGCGGTGATGGACAGCGATGATATTGCCCACGGGCCGCTGGAATTCGTCTTCACCATCGACGAGGAAAGCGGCCTCACCGGCGCGTCGGAATTCCCCGGCGGACTTCTCCGGTCCAAATACTTTCTCAACCTGGACGGCGAGGAGGAGGGCACCCTGTGCATCGGGTGCGCGGGCGGCATGGACACCCTGGCGCGGCGGAAAGTGGAACGCCAGCCGGCCGGCGCTGGTGCGGGATGGCGCGTGAAGGTGGCGGGTCTTGAAGGCGGGCACTCCGGCGTGGACATCCACAAAGGGCGGGGCAACGCCGTGCGCATCCTGGGCCGCGTGCTGCAACTCCTGCTGGACCGCCTGCCCGTCGCCGTAGCGGCGATGGACGGCGGAAGCAGACGGAACGCGATCCCGCGGGAAGCCTCCGCCACGGTTGTTCTCGACGGCGCGCGCGAAGCGGAATTAAGATCGCTGCTGGCGCTGGCGGCCGAACAGATCGGCGCGGAACTCGGCGCGTTCGATCCCGGCTTGAGGATTTCGCTGGAGATCGTGGCACCCCCGCAGCAGGTTCTCACCGGCGAGGAAGCGCGTCTGGTGGCCGGTGTGCTGGCCAGCCAGCACCATGGCGTACTGGTGATGAGCCCCGACATCGCCGGGCTGGTGCAGACGTCCACCAACCTGGCCATGGTGACGACGAAGGACGACGGCGTGGTGGTGATCGAGACCAACCAACGCAGCGCCATCGCCAGCAGCAAACAGGACGCCGCGCGCATGGTGGCCACCATCTTCCGGCTGGCGGGGTTTGCGGTGGAGCACGCCGTTGGCTATCCTGGCTGGAAACCGGAACCGGCCAGCGACATTGTGCGCACGGCCCGCGCGGTCCACCAGGAGGTGCTCGGCAAGGACCCGGAACTGGTGGCCATGCACGCCGGCCTCGAGTGCGGCGTGATCGGCGAGAAGTATCCGGGAATGCAGATGATCTCGTTCGGGCCGCAAATCGAGGCCCCGCACAGTCCCAGCGAGCGGCTCAGCATCCCTTCGGTGGCGCCGTTCTGGGCTTTGCTCACGGGCGTGCTCGAGCGCCTCTGAACAAACCCGCTCCCGGGCAAAAATAAGAGGCTGCTGCAGGCCGGTCGCAGTGATATTATAGAGCCACGGGAATTTTTCTTGTAAAACGGCAAGTCCGCTGCCGCAGACGGTGCGGATCTCTGGTGCTGGACTTCGCGCTGTTCCTGTGTCCGTGCGCCGACGAACGGTTCTCCCTTCGCTATGTCAATCATATTGAATGAGTTCTTTGCGCGGCCCGCGCGGCGTTGGGCTGCCTGCGTCATCCTCCTGCTGGCTGCCGCGGTTGCCTGTTTTGCCGGGATCCACGAATCAAAGGCCCCGGAACCCCTCCCACCGGTCATAGTCGACTATCCCGAAGAAGGCTCCGTTTTCCCTCCCGACATCATCCCGCCGACATTTCTCTGGCGTGACGCGAACCCGGCGGTGACCGCCTGGCGAATCCAGGTGGTCTTCGGGGAGCCGGGGCCGCATATAGGAGTGTGGTCCCGAGGCGAGAAGTTGCAGTTGGGCGAAATCGACACGACCATCCGCAAGTTTATCCCGCCCACGCTGACGCCGCAGGAAGCGGCCGACCACACCTGGAAACCGGACGCGAAAACGTGGGCGGCCATCATCGGACATTCTCAGCGACGTCCGGCGACCGTGATGATTACCGGTTTTCGCGACCAGAATACAAAGGAGCCGGTTTCTCGCGGGCAGGTGGCCATCGCCACCTCACGGGATCCGGTGGGCGCCCCCATCTTCTACCGCGACGTGCCGCTGATCCCGCCGAGTCCCGAAGACCGGGAACGAGGGGTCATCAAGCCGCTGCCCGACTCGGTTCTTCCGTTGATCAAATGGCGCCTGCGGAACGTATCCGAGGCGCAGAGCACCACCGTGATGGGCAACCTTCCGACGTGCGCCAACTGCCACTCCATCTCCCACGATGGGAAATGGCTGGGCATCGACGTGGATGGGCCGCAGAACGACAAGGGATTGTACGGGCTCATTCCCCTTCAGAAAATCAGCGTCATTAAGGACGATTACGTCATTCGCTGGAGCTCTTTTAGCGAAAAGGCGTCGCAAAAACGTTTCGGCTTCATGTCGCAGATATCGCCGACCGGGAAATACGTAATCACCTCCATTGACGTTCCCGGTTCACATGGGCGCCGCGTGGCCGACCGGATTTATCAGGGCTTTTACAATTATTACGGATTTGGCCAGGTCTTTTATCCGACCCGGGGCATTCTGGCCTGGTACTGTAAAGAGACCGGAAAGTTACAGCCTCTTCCCGGCGCCGACGACCCGGATTTTGTACAGACCTCGGCGTTCTGGAGTCCTGATGGCAGTTTCCTGGTGTTTTCCCGGGCGCTGGCCCAGGACCCCTACGCTCCAGGGCAGAAGGCGTCCGAGTTCGCCAACGATCCGAATGAGACCCAGGTGCAATACGACCTGTATCGCATCCCCTTCAACGATGGCAAGGGGGGCCAGGCGGAGCGTATCGTTGGCGCTTCCCAGAACGGCAAGAGCAACAATTTCCCCAAGGTCTCGCCCGATGGCAAATGGATTGTCTTCGTGCAGAACAAGACCGGGTTGCTGATGCGCCCCGACAGCAAGCTCTACATTGTTCCCACGGCGGGAGGCGAGGCGCGTCCGCTGCGCAGCAATCTGCCGGTGATGAATTCATGGCACAGCTTCTCCCCGAACGGGCGATGGCTGGTGTTCTCGTCGAAGTCCCCTTCTCCCTACACGCGCATGTACCTGACGCACATCGACGCGGATGGTAACAGCACGCCGGCGATTCTGATTGAGAACGCCACCGCTGCGAATCGCGCCGTGAATATTCCCGAATTTATCGATATCGGGCCGCACGATCTGGCGCGAATCGACGCGCCCGCGGCCGATTTCTACAAACAATTCGACGTAGCCATTCAACTGGCCATCAAGAAGGATTTCGCGGGGGCCGTTTCCGCCTGGCGGACTGCCCTGGCCATGGCCCCGGATGACGGCAAGGCGCACAACAACCTGGGACTCGCTCTGGCGGCGACGGGAAAAACCGACGAGGCCATTGCGGAATACCGCAAATCCCTGGAATTCGAACCCCGCAGTTCCCAGACCAACAATAATCTGGGAAGCACGCTCGCGGAACAGGGCAAAATGGCCGAAGCCACCCAGTGCTTCCAGCGGGCGCTGGAACTGGATCCGAATAATTCCCGGGCGCACATCAACTTGGGGGGCGCTCTGGCGGAAAACGGCCAGCTTGCGGCGGGCCTCGAGCATTTGCGGAAGGGTGTTGAACTCGAGCCCGATTTCGCGGACGGACAGAACAACCTGGGGGCCGCGCTGGCCAGATCCGGGGCTCTGGATGAAGCCGTGGTCCATCTCCAAAAGGCGGTGACCCTTGCGCCGAAGGACGTCGAGTATCGCTACAATTTCGGGCGAGTTCTGGCGGCGAAAGGCACCTTCGGCGATTCCGCGACCCAACTGGAGGAAGCGGCCCGTCTCTCCGACATGCGCGAGCCGGTGATTCTGCAACTGCTGGCGGCAATGTATTCCGAGACCGGACGGTACGCGGAAGCGGTGGCCACCGCGCGGCGCGGGCTCGATCTGGCCGGCGGGGGGCGCAACCAGGCGCTTGCCTCCGCTCTGCGCGCCGACCTCGATCGCTACGAAGCGCTGGCGCGGCGTCCCTGAGCTGCTAGAGCGCACTACTTAACGCACAGGTTAAGTTTTTCTTGACGGCGGACTCGGCCTGCCCTTACAATTAACGGGATGGTTAACAATCAGAAGGTGACGGCCATCTTCGCGGCCCTCGCCGATCCCACTCGCCGGCGCATTCTGGTGCGCCTTTCGAGCGGCGGAGAGGGCGCGGTTACGGCGTTAGCCAGGCCATTTCGCGTCTCCCTCCCGGCCATATCCCGGCATCTTCGCGTGCTCGAAAAGGCCCGGCTGATCGATCGCCGCCGCGAGGGAAGGGTCCACCTGATCCGCATTCGGGCTGCGGGGCTGAAACCGGCGCGGGACTGGATGGTCCAATGCGCGGCAGGCTGGGAGTTCAGCTTCGACGCGCTGGACGAGTTGCTGAAGAACGAACGAAGAGGAGAAAAACAGGATGAAGTCCGAGGTAAGAATCAGCGGTAATCGTCTCCAGATCACGCGGATCTTCGACGCTCCCCGGCATCTCGTGTTTGGCTGGTGGACGCGGGCCGAGAAGCTGCGGCAATGGTCCGGGTGCAAGGAGGCCACCCGGTGCGAGGTCGACATGGATTTTCGCATCGGCGGTTCGTTCACCCAGAAAATGCAAATCGTCGTGAACGGGGGACGTGCGAGTTTTCGTTCCGCGGTACATACGACGAAACCGTGGAACCGGAAAAGATCGTCTACCACGCGTACTTTGGCCAGGCCGTGACGCGAGTGACGGTGGAATTCTTCGAGCACGGCGGCGGCACCAAAGTGGTTCTTACGCAGGAGGGGTTGCCGGATGAGACGTTCTCGAAAAACGTCGCACAGGGCGCCGCCGAATCGTTCGACAAACTGGACTTTCTGCTGGCCGGCCAGGCGGTGGTGACCCAGTGAACTATTCCCGTCTCGCTCTCGCGGCCGTGGGTGCGTTCGTGGCGTACTTTGTGCTCGGAGGTCTCGCCTTCACGCTGGCACCGCAGCTTCGCAATCAGTTCAGCAAATACCCGGCGGTGTACCGTTCCCAGGAAGGAATAAAGAGCGTCATGCCGGCGGGAATGGCCGCCATGTTCGTGGCGATGGTGGTGCTTGCGGTGATTTACGCAATGCTGTACCACGGCGGGTCGGGCGTCGTCGAGGGTGCGCGCTTCGGTGCGCTGATCGGCGTCTTTGCGATTGGCGCTTTTGTGGTGCACAACTACGTCAACCTCAACATCGGGCTGAGGTTGACGGTGGAACAAGCGGCCGCCTACTTCCGTGGAATGGACTGTCGTCGGCATGGTGATCGGCCTCATCTACCGGCCACGCTGACGAACGCGGCTCGCGCCGGTACCCTCCGGTCGCGTTCAAGACAATGCTGCATTTGCCGATATGCGGGTTGGCGTCCTCTGCGCTTATCGGTGAATACTGTGGACCTTCTGGATCGAGACTTGACGGCTGAGGAACACACGGTCCACGCGTTGATCCGAAACGCATTGACCAGGACCAGGCCGGCCGGCGCTGCTCAGACGACGGTTCGAGAGGTCGCCTCCGCCGCGCCGGAGCGCTTCTTCGTCGCCGCCATGTCGATGCTCGAAGCGGAACGCGACGCCGCCTCCCGGCAGAGTCTCTTCGCTCGCTTTGTGGAATGTCCGGAGTTTCTGGTGCAGTTGACGCGTACGGATCGGTTCACTCGCGACCAGTTGCTGGAAACGTGCCGCGTTCTTATGAAAATGGACCGCCTTCTGGATGTGCGTCTGGCGCGCCTCGCTCCCGGACCCACGGGCGTGGCCGGCGGTCTCGACGCGGGAGCGATGGTGCGCGTCCTGGATGTGCTCAACGAGATCTCGGACGGGCCCCGGCTGCTGCTGATCCTGAACCAGCTCACACATCACCCCGATCCGGGGATCGCATCGAAAGCGGTCATGCTGATGGCGCGGCGCGTCGGCAATAACCAATGGGTGAAGAGGCGCCTCGATTCGGCCGATGCACGTCTGCGGGCCAACGTTGTGGAGGGACTTTGGGGCGTCGACAACGCCGAGGCGCGGAACACGCTGTGGGCGAGTCTGAAAGACGAGAGTAATCGCGTTGTTGGTAATGCTCTGGTGGGTTTGCACCTGCTGGGCGAACCGGCGGTGGGCGATCTCGCCCGGACGATGCTCGCAGACGAACGCCCACCTTTCCGCTGGACGGCCGCCTGGGTGATGGGCAAACTCGGCCAGGACGAGTTCGTTGAATTGCTGCAGCGGAGTCTTGCCGACGGCGAGCAGGGCGTCCGCCAGGCGGCCAGACGAGCGCTGATCGCCATCCGCCAGGCGGCGATCACGCGCCAGTTGGAAGCCAGTGCGCGCGCACGCAAGCAGGAAGCGATGGCCGGGCCGGCGCTCCCGGCAGATCCCGCACCCTCAGCCGAGGCCGCGGTCGCGGAGGCGCCCCGGACGTTCGACATCCATCTGGACGGCGCCTACATTACCAGTGGCGTCCGCGCCGAGCGCTCCAGACGTCGCTTGTGGCCATTCTGACTCCGGTCAAGCGAGGCTCCGCGAGCGTCGTAGGATAATGAAATCTTGAACGCATCGCGCACTCACGAACTGCTCGCCGCTCTCGACGAACGCATCCTGGTGATGGATGGCGCCATGGGCACCATGATCCAGCAGCGCAATCTCACCGCCGCGGATTTTGGGGGCGCCCAATACGAAGGTTGTAACGAGGTGCTCGCGGTCACACGTCCGGACGTGATCCGGGACATTCACCGCGCCTATTTCGAGGCGGGTGCGGACATCGTCGAAACCGACAGCTTCCAGGGTTCGCCCGTGGTGCTGGCCGAATACGGGCTGGCCGGGCGGACGCACGAGATCAATGTCGCGGCCGCCCGCGTGGCGCGCGAGACGGCAGCCGAGTTCGAACGACCCGGCCGACCCCGCTTCGTGGCCGGCTCGCTCGGCCCCACCACCAAATCGCTCAGCCTGCGCGGCGATGTCACCTTCGATCAACTGCGCGCCAGCTATTACGAGCAGGCGAAGGGCCTGGTGGAGGGCGGCGTGGATCTGCTTATCCTCGAAACCTGTTTCGACACGCGCAATATCAAGGCCGGCCTGATTGCCGTCCAGCAACTGCGCCAGGAGCTGGGGGCGCGCATTCCGCTGATCGTTTCGGGAACCATCGAGCGCTGGGGCGCCATGCTGGCCGGCCAGCCGGTGGACGCGTTATACACGTCGGTGATTCACGGGGATCTGCTGGCCATCGGTCTGAATTGCGCCACCGGCCCGGACCTGATGACGGACCATATCCGCACGCTTCACGAGATGGCCTCCACGCGCATCTCCTGTTACCCGAACGCGGGCCTGCCCAACGAAGAGGACAAGTATCTGGAGACGCCCGAATCGCTGGCCGCGCAGCTTGCGCGCTTCGTGGAGCACGGCTGGTTGAACATTGTGGGAGGCTGTTGCGGAACCACGCCCGCGCACATTCGCGCCATCGCGCAGATGGTGGACGGCCGTCCGCCGCGCCGCGTGAAAGCTCCCGACCACCGCGCGCGCTACGCCGGCGTCGAGTTGGTGGAGGCCGAAGAGAGCAACCGGCCGCTCATCGTGGGCGAGCGGACCAACGTCATCGGCTCGCGGCTGTTCAAAAATCTGATCGCCGAAGAGAAGTGGGAAGAGGCCAGCGAGATTGCCCGCTGGCAGGTGAAGAACGGCGCGCACATCGTGGACGTCTGCCTGCAAACCAGCGACCGCGATGAAGCGAACGACATTGCGCCGTTCTACGACAAGCTGATGCCGAAGATCCGCGTGCCGGTGATGATCGACACCACAGACCCCGGGGCCGTGGAGCAGGCGTTGAGCTTCTGCCAGGGCAAGTCCATCATCAACTCCATCAATCTCGAGGACGGCGAGGAGAAGTTCGAGCGGGTGTGCCCCATCGCGCGGAAATACGGGGCCGCGCTGGTGGTGGGCGCCATCGACGAGGACAAGCTGCAGGCGCAGGCGTTCACGCGGGAACGCAAGCTGGCCGTGGCGCGACGCTCGGTGGAACTCCTCACCGGCAAGTATGGCATCCCGCCCGAGGACATCATCATCGACCCGCTGGTGTTCCCCTG
>CAYVPZ010000110.1:0-9645 GCA_964453955.1 uncultured Solibacteraceae bacterium
CACAGCCGGCCGCGGTACATGTCGGGGTGGATGCCGCGGGTCCATGGGAATTCGCCCGGCGGCGGAACATCGCTGCAGGCGTCCGCCGGGCCGTACGATTCCTTGAGCGGGATGCCGCCGAGAGTCTCCCTGGCGGCGGCGTCCGCGGGCGGCCTGGAAGCCATGCAGGCCATTGTAGCGCCCGCGCCGGCTCAGAAGAAGGCTTTGATCGCCTCGTATTCCTGCTCGAAAACGTCGTTAGCCTGCCCGGCCGCGTCCCCCACCAGCGCGAGGTATCGCCCGGGCGTTGGCGCGTCGGTGGCCATATTCTTCGGGGTGACCGAGATACCCAGATGATCCACATACTCGTCGGCGGCCGCCAGCAACGCGCTGAGACGCACCGTCCGGCCCTCGGTGAGGGGTGTCGGATCGTCCTGGGGCGAGTGATGGTATCGCACGGCGGCGCGAATCTGGCGGGGCAGGTTCCACGCCACCAGCGCCATCACCGAAACTTCCGCGTGGTCGGTGTCAATCACGCTCCGCTCGCACTGGTACAGCGTGCCGCCGCCTTCGTCGTACCGGCGCATGATCTCCGTATACTCGTCCGGCAACGAACTGGCGATCAGAAGACGCCCCAGATCGTGCAGCAGGCCCGCCGCGAACGCCCCCTCTTCAAACACCGCCGGAACATGCTGCGCGATCAGGTCGCCGAGCACGGCCACCGCCACCGAGTGCATGTTGAATTGTCTCGCGCACCAGCCCGGCGGCGATTTCATGGTGGTCCACATCCGGGCCACCGACATGCCCATCACGGCGTTGCGCAGCTTGTTGACCCCCAGCAGCGACACCGCGTAACGGATGGAACTCACCTCCGCGCGGCGGTTGTAGAGCGCCGAGTTCACCAGCTTCAAAATGTTGCCGCCGAGCACCGTGTCTTTCTCGATCAGCTCGGCCAGGTGGGAGAACGAGACCTCCTCCCGGCCAAGGCTGGCAATGACGCGATTCAAGGTGGGTGAAAACGGCGGAAGCCGTCCTAAACCGGCAAGGAGCTGCTCCTTGTAGCTTTGCTGTGTGAGAGAGCCTGGCACCAGGCTCTATATCGGCGGAAAGGGCCTGCGGGATCAGCCCTGCGGCGCGTTCACTGCAGGTCAGGCACGGAGGGCGCGATAGAGGGCCAACGGCCCGGAGGCCACGAATCCACCAATCAGCCCGGGAATACGGCGCATATCGCTGGCCACCGAGCCGGCGCCGCCGCCGGTCACCAGCACGCCCCGCCGCATGGCATACAGGTTAAACAGCGTGGAAATGACGGTGAAACAAACCGAAGAGACGATGTTGCCGCCCAGATGGGGCGTGTGCCGCGCCAGGTGCACCATGTATTCCATGGCGTGAGCCGACGCCGGCAGCAGCACCATCACGGTAACGCTGGCTTTCCATACCGGCTCGACTTTGCGGAACGCCTGCGTGAACGAGCCGTAGAAGCCGGAAGTGGCCCCGCGGAAGACAAACTCCGCCAGCATGGCCCCCTCGGCCGCGTGGACGCCCGCTTTGAGCGTGCAGACGAAGAACATGGCCGCCCGCATCAGCGAGCTGAACACCGCCGATTTCCAGTTCCATTTCCGCAGCAGCAGATCGGCTGGCCTCGAGCGGAACTGCCGGAACACCTCGAGTATCGTCATCCCTCCCCCTCACGCTCGCGCCGGCCTACACCTGGGGTCGCACAATCCCGGCGGTTTTTCAAAGGATAGCGGAGGCAGTTTGCAATCGCATGACGATCCGGTGCGGCTGACAAAATTGGTTGAAAATGTTTTATTATCTGTCACGCGATTGCCATCGTTCCGCAAAGTTTCCCTGACACGCTGGTTACAATGGAACACGTCCAGGCCCGGCGGGCGCTCGCGCGCCCCATCTTTGTGAGCCTTCTCGCGATTCTTGCCGGCCCCCTGCCGCGGGCCGCCGAACCCGCGCATCCGGAGATCATTGCCCAGCGGTCCTACCGCGCCGGCGCCAGCGTGGTGCTGTTTGGGATTACCCTGTTCACGCGCGGCGACGTGGGCGGCGGGTTCGCGCGCATGGTGGAAACTTCATCCGGCTCGGAAACGCTGGTGCGCCTGCTGTTTGTCAGCGGATCGCTGCCGGATCGCGCCCACGGCCTGAACCGTCTGGGCTACATCGAAGAGTCGGTCAGCGAATCGAATGCGCGCGTCGCCCATGCTCGGTATCTCGGCTTCATGACCGCGAGCGGCGAGGACAACCTGGCTGACGCGAAGAAAGCCCTGCACGGCTCCTCCTCGGGCGACCTGCCATTCGTGGCCGCGCGCGGTGAGATCGACGGCGGCGGCGCGCGCCATACCGTACACCACCTGCTGCTGCCCGCTTCCTCGCGCTGGACCGATGCCGAGCGTCTTCTGGGTCTGGTGGAGCAGGATCTCGACCGGCCCGGCAACGACGCGCGGTCCGTCGATTTGCGCCACGGCGAACGAGCCGGAACGTTCCTCTATACCGTGCTCGGCATGGTGCGCTCGCCAGCCGGGACCACCGACGGCAGCTTCCTGCACAACGGGAAGCTGTTCCACCTGCACGCGGTGAAGCGGCCGGATCCGAAGGCCGGCGCGACGTTCGCCGGGAACCGCCTGATCGCATCGCCGCGCGACGCCGTGGAACTGGCCGGCCTGATCCGCAACGCGAAAACGGGCGTCGAGACCACCTTCCGCGTCTGGTTCGACCGCGCCTCGCCCAACGCCCTGCCGCTGCGCATTGAGTTTCAGCCGAAATCGTACCTGCACCTGGTTTTCGACGCCCAGCCGGAGGGAGATCCGGCCGTGGTGAAGGCGTTTGCCGATCCAGGCCCGCCGCCGGGCGGCACATCCATCTCCCGCGCGGCGTTTCGCTGAGGCGCGATCGGCGGTCGAGAGAGAGTGATATATAAGTTCATATGCTCCACTGGCTTGTCGCCGGCGTCGGCGACATCGCGACGAAGCGCGTTCTCCCGGCCATCCTCGCCGAACCGCGCAGCCGCCTCGCCGGCCTGATCATGCGCGACCCTTCCAAAGCTGAAAAGTACGGGGTCCCCGGCTGGCGCTCTCTCGACGACGCGCTCGCCCAGTCCGGCGCGGATGCGGTCTACGTCGCCACGCCGGTTTTCCTGCACGCGCCCGAGAGCATCGCCGCCCTGCACGCGGGCCGGCACGTGCTGTGCGAAAAACCCATGGCCATGAACTACGCCCAGGCTTGCGCCATCGAGCGCGCCGCGTACGAAACCGGCCGCACCCTCGGCATCGCCTACTATCGGCGCCTGTATCCGAAAGTGGATCGCGCGCGCGAGCTGCTCGCCGCCGGCGCCATCGGCCAGCCCTTCCTCGCCGAGGCCACCTCGCACGACTGGTTTTATCCCGCCGGAACCTCGCGCGAATGGCTCATCGACCCCTCACGCGCCGGCGCCGGCCCGTTGCACGACATCGCCACCCATCGCATCGATCTGATGAATTACCTCTTCGGCAAGCCGGTACGCGCGGGCGGCGACGCCTCCACGCTGGTGCATCCCATCGAGGTGGAGGACAACGCCACCGTGTGGATCGAGTACGCGAGCGGCGTGCGCGGCATCGTCGACGTACGCTGGCACTCGCGCGTCGCCCGCGACGAGTTCCGCATCCGCGGCACCTCCGGCGAAATGGATCTCTCGCCGCTGAACGGGCCGTCCATCGTCTGGCCCGGTGGGCGCGAGGAGCTTCCGCCACACCCCAACCTTCACTACCCCGCGGTGCACAACTTCGTGAACGCGGTGCTCGACGGCGAACCGCTGCGCTCCACCGGCGCGTCGGCGCTCCCCACCGCCTGGGTGACCGAGGAAGTAATCAACGGCCCCGGCTACGTCATCGCCTCGCGGTCGCGCACGCCCAGCAAATAAAGGATGCCGTCCAGCCCCATGGTGGAGATGGCCTGCCGCGCTCTCTGCCGCACCACCGGCCTGGCGTGAAACGCGATCCCCAGGCCGGCCACGCTCAACATGGGCAGGTCGTTCGCCCCGTCGCCCACCGCGATCACCTGTTCCATGCTCAGGCCCTCGGCCGCGGGCAATCTCCTCCAGCAGCGCGGCCTTCCTGGCGCCATCCACAATCTCCGCCCTCACTTCGCCCGTCACCACGCCGCCGGCAATCTCCAGCTCATTGGCATGCAGGTAATCGATGCCCAGCCGCCGCTGCAGCTCGCGCCCCACGAAGGTGAAGCCGCCCGAGAGAATGGCCATCCGGTATCCCAGCCGCCGCAACGTGGCGGTGAGCCGTTCGGCCCCGTCCATCAGCGGCACATGTTCCAGCACCGTCTGCAACGCCGCGTCCGGCAGCCCCTTCAGCAGGGCCACGCGCCGGCGAAAACTGGCCTGAAAATCCAGCTCGCCGCGCATGGCTGCTTCGGTAATCCGCCGCACCTCGCTGCCCACGCCCGCCAGCGCTGCCAGCTCGTCGATCACCTCGGTCCGGATCAGCGTGGAATCCATATCGAAGGCCACCAGGCGGCGGTTGCGGCGGTAGACATTATCGTGCTGGAAGGCGATGTCGATGTCGTGCTCTTCGGTGAGGCGCATCAGGGACGCGCGGAAACGCTCCTCGTCGTCCAGATCGCCGGAGGCCGCCAGTTCCACGCACACGCGGTTGGGGCTCTCGGCCGGGTCGAGCGGCGTGCGCCCGGAGAGCCGGTCGATGCGATCGATATTGAGCCCGGCGCCGGCCAGGATGCCGCTCACCCCGGCCAGGTGTACGGCGGTGATCTCCGGCCCCAAGACGGTGATGAGGAATCGGCGTCGCGATTGCCGCGCCACCCACGCCTCATACTCGTCGCCGGAGACGGCGGTGAAGCGGATTTGCACGCCCAGTTCGTGCGCCCGCAACAGCAGCTCGGTGAGCACCGGCGAGGACTTCATCTTCTCGGTCATCTCCACCAGAATGCCCAGCGCCAGCGCGTCGTGGATCACCGCCTGGCCGATGTCCAGAATCCGCGCGCCCGCGGCGGCCAGAATACTGGTAAGCGAATGGGTGACGCCCGCGCGGTCGTGACCGGTGATGTCAATGAGCAGGACGCGGGATTCGGACAGCGTGGCCATGTACCAACAAGTTTAATCAGACGCGCCCGCGCGGCGGATGATTGCATTCACAAAAAGGGAAGGGTCATATGGACCGAACTTTGATTCGCGAATAACGCGGCCGAGCCAATCGCGACCCCGTTCAGATGGACCTCAATTCCGATTTTTTCTGGAGCGCTCTGCGTCCAGGCGGTACTGGTGACGATGAAAATAACCGGGCCGTCCGCCCTGGGCGTGAACGTCTCGCTTTCCACCGCAGACAGAATTTTATAAATTGATGGCTGTTTTCACGCCGCCTCGATGATCGAAATCGGATCCCCTTCCACCGGAATTATGCGCAGGCATTCGAATCCGGCGCCGGCCAGCAACCGTTTCCATTCGAACGCGCTGCGCTCTTTACCCCCGGTCACCGCCAGCATATTCAGGTCGCTCATCAACTGATGTTCCAACTTCTGGTCTGCCTGGCCGACAACATCCGGCAAAACAAATTCGATCACCAGCAGCCGGCCGCCGCCCGGCAAAACGGACCGGCAATTATGCAGGATCCGGGTGGCGGCCTCGTCTTCGTACCCATGCAGCACGTGCTTCATCATGTACACATCGGCTCCCGCGGGGACGCCTTCGCACAGGTCGGCGGCAACCAACACGCAGCGATCGCCAAAATGCGCAGCGGCGCGCTCGATGGCTTCCGGCCGGTCCACCAGCATTCCGCGCACGCCCGGATAAGCGCTCAGGACCGCCTCGATCAGCGCCCCGCCGGCGCCGCCAAGATCGGCAACGACATGGTGCTTCGAGAAATCCCAGGCGCGCGCGATGGGTGAGTAGTCCTCGCTCGGTATGTCGCCGAAGACGGCGCGGAAGATGGCCGGGGCATCGGGTGTCTGCGACCAGCGTGAGGGCGCTCCCTCGGGTCGCGCGTGCGCGGCGTCGCCGGTGCGAACGCACTCGGTCAGGTACGCCCAACTGTCGGCGATCAGATCCGACCAGAACACCACCGCGGCCCACTCGGATTCGGGGTGGTCCTTGCGCAGCGGCTGGCCAAAGGGCGCCAGAACGAACCATCCCTGCCTGGTCTCCGCCACCACGCCGAAGCTGGCCAGCGCGCGCAGCAGGCGATACAGGGAGGCCGGGTGCGCCGCGCACGCAGCGCCCAACTGCTCCACGTCGCGCTCGCCGTCGCCCAGAGCATCGGCCACCCCCAGGCGCGCAGCGGCGGCCAGAACCCGGCTCCGGAAATAGCCCTTCGCGATCTCAGTCAGAACCATGCGGGTTCCTCCATAGCCCAGCATAGACCGGTGGGCGATCCTGCCCCGAACCGACCCATTACCGCATCTCCGGTGAAAACTTAAGTGGCATTGGGCTACGAGCCTGCCCCACAGCCTGATTTACGATAGTCTGTTCAGCAATGGTCCCACTTTCTCCCGAGGTTGTGGTGGTTCCGGCGGGGCCCTGGATGCGGTTCGGGAACCTGCTGAAGCGCACGTTCATCTCCGCGTTCGAGGACGGCTGTTTCGGCATCGCCAAGGGCGCGGCCTACTCCGCGCTGCTGGCGTTTTTCCCGGCCATGGCCTCGCTCGTCGCGATTCTGGCGCAGGTGCGGGCCGAGTCGGTGTCCCGCGCGATCAAGCGGTTTCTGGGTGAGCTGGCGCCGCCGGGCTCCCAGGACCTGATCGATTTTGTCTTCAACAAGCACGGCCAGCGCCCGGTGTGGCTGCTCGTCGCCGGAGCGCTGCTCTCTCTCTGGGGCGCCACCGGGGCCGTCATCAGCCTGATGGAAGGCTTCCAGGCGATCTACAAGCTGCCGGGAGGGCGGCCGTTCCTGAAAGAACGCGGGGTGGCCGCGCTGCTGGTGTTCGCCGCGGCCGTTCCGGCGCTGGGCGCTTCCAGCCTGATGCTGTTCGGCGCGCACTCGGAGCGCGCCATCAGCGAGTGGCTGCATCTGGTGCCGCAGGGCGAGCAGTTCCAGTGGTGGGTGGTGGCGTTGAGCCGAACTTTCCGTTATTTCATGGCGCTGAGCGCGACGGTGGTGGTCACCGCAATGCTGTATTATTTCGGGCCGAATCGTCCCGCGAAAAGAATCCGGGACGTCTGGCCGGGCGCGTTCCTGGCCACGGTGCTGTGGCTGCCCGCGACGGCGGGCTTCGGCTGGTACGTCAGCCACCTGGCCAACTACAACGTACTTTACGGCAGCGTCGCCGCGGGCATTGTGCTGCTGGTGTGGATGTATCTGCTGGCGGTGATCGCCTTGCTCGGCTGCGAGTTCAACGCCGAGTGGGAGCGGCGGTTGTGAACTCCACCGGAAAACTTTCCGCCGTCCGGCGCTACGGGCTGGCCGTGCTTCTGACCGCCGCCGCGTTCGCGGTGCGCATGGCCATCGAACCCTTCCTGGGCCTGCAGTCGCCACGGCTGTTATTCCTGGTGGCGGTCATCGCTTCGGCGCGCTTCGCCGGGGTCGGCCCGGGACTGCTGTCCACGCTGTTGGGCGGATTGTGCGGCTGGTATTCCGCCCTCGCCCACCCGGCCGACGTTGTCAATCTGGCGCTGTTCGCCGTGATTGGCGCGGGAATCAGCCTGGTGAGCGGCCAGTCGCGCCGGTCGGCCAGCCAGATAACGAAGAGTGAGGAAAGGCTTCGCCTGGCCGAGATCGCGGCGGGGAATTCCAGTTGGGAGTGGGACATCGCGGCCGATCGGATCTCCGGCTCCGGCGAGTTTAACCGGCAGTTCGATATCGCTCCCGGACAGGTGCTTCGCTTTGCCGACTGGCTGAAACGCCTGCACCCGGAAGATCGGGAGCGGGTACGGCAGGCGGTCAGCGATCCTCTCCACAACAATGTGGACGGGAGCGAAGTGGAATATCGCGTTCTGCACAAGGACGGGAGCGTGCAATGGCTGCTTGGAAAGGGCGCCGTCCGGCTGGACGCGGCGGGCCGGCCCACCCGCGCTTTTGGAATCGCCATTGACATCACCGCGCGCAAGCAGGCCGAAGAACTGTTGCGGGCGAGCGACGAGCTGCTGAGAACCTTCGTGAAAAACGTGCCGGCCGCCGTGGCCATGCTCGATCGCGAACTGCGCTACCTGCAGGTGAGCGATCGCTGGTGCGCGAACTTCTCGCTGGAAAGCGCGAAAATGCTGGGCCGCACGCATTACGAGATCTTCCCCGAAATCCCCGAACGCTGGAAGGAGGTGCACCGCCGTTGTCTCGCGGGCGAAACTCTCCGCGCGGAGGAGGACTACTTCGACCGCGCCGACGGCAGCCGCCAATGGCTGCGCTGGGAAATCCGCCCGTGGGGCGATCGGGGAGGGCAGCCCGAAGGCATCCTGATTTTTTCGGAGGAAATCACCGGGCGCAAACGGAACGAGGAGATTCTGCGGCAGAGCGAAGCGACCACGCGCACCCTTCTCGAAACCGCCTCACAGGCGATCCTGAAACCGCCTCACAGGCGATCCTGGCGGTAAACGGCGAGGGCGCCATTCGTCTGGCCAATCGGATGGCCGAGCGCATGTTCGGCTACGGGCGAGAGGAATTGCTGGGTTGTCCGATCGAGATGCTGCTGCCCGAGCGCCTGCGCGGAATTCATGTGAAACACCGGGCCGAATTCGGGTCCGTGCCGCAGAGCCGTGCGATGGGGATCGGTTATGAACTGTTGGGCCGCCGCAAGGATGGATCGGAATTTCCGGTGGAAGTCAGCCTGAGCCAGTTTGAGACCGAGGACGGATCCCTCGCGGTTAGTTTTGTAACGGATATCACCGAGCGGAAGCGGGCCGAGGCGGCGCTTCGGAAGAGCGAGCAGGAGATGCGGGCGCTGGCGGGGAGCCTGCTGACTGCCCAGGAAGATGAGCGGCGGCTCATCGCCCGGGAACTCCACGACGATGTCACTCAGCAACTGGCGCTGCTGGCCATCGACATCGGTCCGCTGTTAGGGGTGCCCGCGTCTGTCGAGGAAATGCGCACCCGGCTGCGTGCCGTGGAGAACCGCATCGGCGAAATGGCCGAGGAGGTGCGGCGGGTTTCCCACTGGCTGCATCCGGCCATCATCGAAGATCTGGGGTTGTGCGTGGCCCTGGAGGCGTTCTGCGAGGAGTTCGGCGCGGCCCAGGACATTGCGGTGGAATTCGGCGGCCGTGTCGACGAAAGTGAGCTGAGCCTGGCCGCCGCATCCTGTCTCTATCGGATTGCTCAGGAGAGCGTGCGCAATGCGGCCAAGCACGCGCATGCGACCGAGGTGCGCGTCGAGCTCAGAAACACCGGCGAGAACGTGCAACTGGTAGTCGAGGACGATGGCGTTGGATTCTCCGCCGATTCGGTGGGCTCGAAGACGGGACTGGGGATTGTCAGCATGAAGGAACGGGCGAGGCTGGTGAACGGCACGGTTTCCATCCGATCCGAGCCGGGCCAGGGCACCGAGGTCTCGGCCTCGGTGCCGCTGCGGCGGGGCTGATTACTTCTTGTCTTTGTCGGAGTGATCCTTGCCGTCGCCCTCGATGTTGATATTAGGGACGCCGAGAGCGTGCAGCTTCTGAAGATCCTGCACTTTCAGGACGCCGTCGATATAGACCACGCTGAGCTCTTTCGGCTCGGCACAGATGAC
>CAYVPZ010000110.1:9655-10133 GCA_964453955.1 uncultured Solibacteraceae bacterium
TCCGCCTCCCGCGCCGGTGTTGAGGTAAACCTCGTCGATTTCGCTGACCGTTCCGTCGTCGTTCTTTTGTTTGGACTCGACGATTCGGGACCAGCCGCGCGCGCGAATCTGCTGGCGGATGGGCTCCACATCGGCCATCGAATACTGGTCCTTCGAGGCGAACTCGAAGTTCCGCACGTAGACGCCTTTCAGGCCGTCCACCAGCGTCTTCACGGCCTGCTGGTCTTTGTCCTTGCCGTTCAGGAATCCCCCGGCCAGCTTGATCAGGTTCTCATCCAGCGTGACGTTGTTGACTTCTTTCGCCCTCGCTTCCAGTTTGTCCAGGCCGGACAGATCGAGCATCTGCCCCCACGCCGGCCCCGTTACAGCGGCAAGCAGGATTGCCCCCACCCTCAATGTTGTTTTCATAATGTCCCCTTCACTTCATCCCGGTCGACCTTCACTTCGGCCGACGAATTCTGAACCCGCTGCTGCACCC
>CAYVPZ010000111.1:0-10081 GCA_964453955.1 uncultured Solibacteraceae bacterium
GGGGGGGGGGGGGGGGGGGGGGGGGGGGGGGGGGGGGGGGGGGGGGGGGGGGTGTCCCTCAGCGATTGCGTCGCTGCGCGCAGCGAAGGCGTCACTCTGCGCTCTCCCGGCAATGGCACCCAGGTGGCGAACAATGTCATTACCAACGCTCAGAGCGGGGTTTTCATCAACGGCGGCCAGCAGATGAGCATTCTGAACAACACCATCCGGAATATCCAGGGCTACGACGGCATCGATATTCAGGGTACGGCATCAGGAAGCTTCACTCGCAGCGTGATCCAGGGCAATACCATCTCAAATGTCACGCCGGTCAGCGATTATGGCTGTGGGATCTGGGAAGACTCCGGCACCGGTGTGAGCGGCAACCTGATCGATGGGACCACCGTAAACGACGCGTACTGCGGGGTCGCATCCGTCGAGGCCGACCGCGTTCTGGGCGGCGAATATGATAACGCCCTGTATCTCGTCCTCGATACGGATGCCATCACCACCAATCCTCCCGCCACTGAGCCCTGATCGCCGTGGTTTTCGTTCCCGGGCGCCGTCCGCGGGTGGCGCCCGGAACATCTCTCGCTGGCCCGAGGACGCCGCGCAGCGTTCCGCGCGGTTTTACCTGACCGACGGTAATGAAGCTGCCGACGCGGGGCATTGATCCGCATCGTACAGCAGCAACTGAGGCGCATGGACGTGCCACCATCCGAGCCACCTGGCTTGAGTCTCGTTCGCAAAGCCGGCGCCGCCGCACCACTGATAATGCGTCAAAGTTACGAGTGCCAGACAGACGGCGTTCTGGACGACCCCAGCCTGATCGGCGTATATTCCAATGAGAACCGGGATCGCGGCGGGGCTCTTCGTGTTGCCTAACGCAATGGCCACCGCTTCGCGAACATCCGGGTTGGGACTCGGTGGAGCGTTTTCCAGATCCTTCACCGCGTCTTTCCCGCCGATTCGGCCGAGGCCCAGAGCGGCGAAGACGCGAATGCGGTCGTCCAGCGCGGTGCTGCGCCCAGCCAGCAGACCGGAGAAGAACGCCGTTTCCGCGGTGGTTCCAATTCCGGCCAGCTTCTCGACGATGTCGGCGCGCAAGCGCAGATCGGCGCTCTTGTCGAACAGAGCAACCAGATCACCCCGGCTTTCTGGCGTTTGAATCTGGCCCAGGCCTTCCACTGCAAGGTGCGCTGTCTCGGGCTGGTCCGCGAATCCCAGCAGCATCTTCTCCAGAAAGGGAGGCGCCGTCTCGGCTATCGCTTCGCGAGCGCGCCAGCGCCGCTCCATGTCCCAGCCTTCCGCATCGGCAACCCACGGGGCATACCGTTGTTTCAGCTCCGCCTCGGTTGCATCCTGGACGATCAGCTTCATCGAGGCTTCAAACGATTGCCCTTCGATGGGATCGGTCATCGCATGCCCCGGCGAACCCGGCGGCCCGGATTTCCAAAAGACGGCGGCTTTTCCGGTGGCATGCAAGGTGTACTCGCCTGGACGAAGGTTGTATCCTTTCAGAAGATACCAGCACGAGCGTGTCTGGCCGGGGTTCATCGGCGGTCCGTCATAGATGCCGCCGCCGGAGCCGCCGCCAAATCCACCCGCGAAGCAGCCGTATAGATTAGCTCTTTGTTTCTTCGGTCCGTCGAGGACAGTCAGGATCTGGCCGTAGTAACAACCGGAGTAACCCAGCGGTTCCGTCCCGATGTTCTTTACATCGGCCACTGCAAACACCGGTTCACCGGCCAGATATGTTGCCTGGTTCGTCGTGACATCCACCTGCACCTGGCAGAAGCCCGGGGCCGCGATGGCGATCAGAGCGAGGAATCGTGACACGTGACTTACGGCAGCAGCACCATCTGCGCGCGGGAAAAGGCAAAGCGGCGTCCTAACTGGTCCACTACGCTCACCTGCGCGGTGTAGCGGCCCGGCGGCAGCTTCGCCAGCGGCACCTGAAACTGGATGGGCAGCGTGGAGTTGCGTTTGGGCGCCAGTTCGTCCAGATGCTCGGGCGGGGTCTCGAACGCTTTGGTCTTGCCCCGCATGAAGCTCAGCGACGCCACCAGGTTGGCCCGTTTTTGGTCAGGCTGCAGCACCGCGTCGTAGGCCTCCAAATACACATACAGATTCTGGTCTTTGCGGAACACCCGGGTGACGCTGGGAATCAGCTTCTGGCCGTTCTCCACCAGCGGATTGGCCGCATCCGCCTTCTTCTGCTTGGTGGCCGAACCGATGGCCGCCTGCAGGTCTTCCCGCTGGTTGCTCCACACCACGGAGCTGACCGGCAGATAGCCCGACTTGGCGTCCAGATCGGGCACCTTGAACACGGTCTCGAAGGTTCCCATCTTGCCGGTGCGATTCTCGCGGGCGAGGAACTTCAGATGATACTCGCCCGGCGGGAGCGTGAATCCGGTATCGTACTCGAAGTTACGGCTCTGCAGCCTGGCCACGTTGTCCGCGTCCAGTTTCACCGTGATGCCGTCGCGCACGCCCGTGGGCAACAGCCGTCCTTTGCCGTCGCGCAGCTCGCCGATGAAATCGAAGTCGGTCACTTCGTTCGCGCCCTTCTTTCCCAGCTCGATGGCCGACCCCGGAATCTTCACCGCCACCGGAACAAAGTAACTGCCGCGCCCCAGCCGGAAGTAATTCACTTCGAGCGCCAGCGGCAGATCGGTCATGGGGTCGCCCAGCATCAATGCCTGTTGTAGCTGGCTCTCTTTATCGGCTGAGTTGAACTTACCGAATTCCTTGGGAGCGTAGTAACCCTCCCGATAATCCAGCTTCGCCTGTAACTTCGGCGATAACTTCACCTGAATGCGGCGATAACGGCCATCAAGAGCCGCGTTGGTGCTGTAGTAACCAAGGATGTAATAACTTCCCAAAGCTTTCTGGGCCTGAACGATCCCCTGGCTGAGATTGTTATTGTCGAGAAACGCCTTGCCGCCGGTGTCGGAAGCCAGAGTCACCAGCGTATCCTGGGAGTCTTCGAGCGAGTTCCGTTGCGAGGTCTGCGCGGCGCCGCTGTACAGCGTGGAACCGCGCTGCGCGGCATGGCTGGCGTCGCCGCCGCCGGGAATAATGGTGGTCAATCCGCGCGCGTCTACCGGGTAGAAGGACACGTTGGAGCGCACGGCCGCGTTCACGGTAGACCGAAGCTGCGACTGGTTCTCCACGCCGGTCTTGTTGATGCCGCTGGAAAAGTAGATTACGGCCTTCTTCTCCGGCAGGGCGCCCAGCGTTTTCGCGGCGGTCTCCAGCGCGCTGAGCTTCATGTCCGTATTGAAGATGTTGAACTCGGTCTCGTCGGCGACGAAGGCCGCGCCGGTGTCCTCGCCGCTGGACGAATCGCCCGTGTCGCCCACCACGTTCAGGTCGCTGCCCTCGCCGATGGCGATCTTGTGGATGGCCTCGGTCAGCAGATCGCGGTCCCCGGTGAAATCCTGCAGCGTTTTGAGTTCGTTGGAGAATATCATCACCGAGACCAGGTCGGACGGCGTCATCTGCTGCGCCAGGAACTTGCGCGCGGAGTCGGCTGCGCGCACCTGTTCGGCGGGCTGCATGGACGAGAGGTCGAACAACAGCACCAGCAACCGGCGGTCCTGATAGCGCGAGCCGCCGGGCAGGGCCTGGGTGACGCTGAGCTGTTGCGGCGCCGCCGGGGGCGCGGTAACGGTGGCGGTAGCGGCCGCGGCGGGCGGGGCCGCGATCGGCGTCGTGCTGAGGCGCTGGTAGTCGAAGACGGAGACCTTCTGCGGCTTGCCATCCTCGAGAACCGTGAAGTCCTCTTTCTTCAGGTCGGCGATCTCTTTGCCGGAATGGTCGCGAACGAAGACATCCACGATCACCAGGTTGCTGCTGGAGCGGAAGACCAGATCGCGCTCCTGGGCCAGCAGGGCAACCGTGAACAGAACCGCGAGCAGACGGATGGAGCGGGTGGTCAGCATGACTTCAGAACCGGAACCTCGTTACAAATGTCATGGCGCGCATGGGAGCTGCCGCCGTGGCCAAGCCGTAATTCGACGCGTTCACCACGGTCCCATAGGACGTAAAGTAAACGGTGTTGATGGTGTTCGTGGTGTCCACGCGGAACTCCAGACGGCGGCGCTCGCCCAGATCGATGGACCGCGCCAGCGAAAGATTAAGCGCCAATCGATCCGGCCCGGGAATGGTGTTACGTCCGGCGTCGCCCAGTTCGCCCGGCGGCGGAGAGGTGAAGGCCAGCGGATTGAAGAACGGAAATCCAGCCACCTCAATCGGCAATCCGGTGGCTTCGGCGCGGCTGCTGCCCACCGCACCGGTGCCGGTGACGTCGGCCTGGTTACCCAGCAACTGCGCCGTCAGGGGCAGGCCGGAATTGAAAGTGACCCCGCCGCTGAGAGTCCAGTCTTTCAAGGCCCGCTCGAGCCAGGGATAGCTGTGCAGTGGCGCGCTCGGCCCGCCCACCGGCGACGCCAGGATGAAGTTCAGGGTCAGCGTGTTGCGCTGGTCGAAGCTGGACAGGCCGCGCTCGGCGCTCAGGTCGAACGCGTTCTGCGCCACCACCGCCATTCCGCCACCGATGGTAGAGGCATCGTCGATGGACTTCGAGAACGTGTAGAGCCCATTCATCTGGACCCCGTGCGCGAAGCGGTGAATCAGGCGGGTTTGCAGCGCGTGGTAGACGGAGTTCCCGTCCGATTCGTCGTAAACGAAGCTGGCAAGGCGCCCGCCCTCCATTTCCAGCAGCGAGCGATACGGCTGGATCTCGGTGTCCAGCCGGGTTCCTTTGGTGCCGAGGTATTCCAGATCCAGGATGAACGCTTTGGGAAGGTTCTGCTGCACCGACACGTTCCACGTCTGCGCGTAGCCGGGGCGATAATTGGGGTCCACCGCGTAGGTGTTGGTGACTTGGGTGGGGGAAGCGCTGGTGAGAATGGTCTCGATGGGAACGGGCGCCGAAGTGCTGTTGAGCAGGCTGAGGTTGGTGATAAACGGCGGCTGCGCGGCCAGTTGCGCCGGGAATTGCGCGTACACCGAGCCGTTGTAGAAGATGCCATAGCCCACGCGAACCAGCGTGGACCGCTCCTTAAAGGGCTTCCACGCGAGGCCCGCGCGCGGCGAAAACAAATCTTTCGCCGGATTGATCATACCGGACGGAACTCCGGGTTGTCCGGCCTCCACCGCGGTGGGCGGACCGGAGAAATACTCGGGAGCCAGCAGGTTGGCCAAATGATCGTACTTCTCGCCGTACGGCGTAAAGAACTCGTAGCGCAGCCCCGCGGTGATGGTCAGATTGTCGCGCAGATGCCAGTCGTCGCTGACGAAGCCGTTGGACGCGCTGGCGCGGAAGTAATCGCTGCGGTTGCTGGAGACCGAGCTCGAATAGGGGAACCCGAGCAGGAAATCGGCAAAGTCGAAACCGGTGTTCGGCGCGGGCTGGCCGTCCGCGTTGAGCAGGCTGGTTTCAAGACCGGTGAACGTGAAAGTGCCCCGCGCGTTCTGGGCGGTGGTCTGGTTGATCTGCATGCGCCGGTACCCGCCGCCCACGGTGATGCTGTGCGTGCCACGGATGAGCGTGAGCGTATCGGACACGCCGGTGGTCTGATTCACCGTGCGCACCGCGTTGGCATCGGTCAGGGAAGCGAAGTTGGTGAAGGAGAGGGTGGGCGGGCCGTAATCACCCGGGGGCGGCGATACGTTGCCGATGCCCGCTGTGTAATCGGTTCCGAAAGCGAAGAACGGCGTGGTCTGACTGCTGTTGCGGCTGAAGCTGCCAACCAAATGGCTCAGCGTGGTGGGGGAGAAGTTGTGCGTCCAGCCGATGTTGGTGGTGATCCCCGCGCCATTTGTGGGGTCGATGTAACCGAAAAGCTGGGCTCCGGTGCCGTCCCGGTGCTGTGCGTTGAAGTTGCCGTCGAAACGGTCGTTCTGCGTGAGATTGTGATTCGCGCGTACGCCGAAGTTGTCGGCGTTACTCCCCGTCGAGGTGGTGTACTGGTAGTTCCGCACGGCGCCGGGCTGATTGGGCAGCGGAATGAGATTCAGAAGCCCCAACGAGGTCGCATTCAGCAGAGACGTGGGAATCATGTTGCCCGGTATGGGCACGCTGGTTCCGGGATAGTAAAGCTGCGATGGCATCGCCCCGGTGAGCAGCCCCGAAAAGTTGCCCTCGCGTTCCTCCGCCGTGGGCACCGTGCCCACGCCATCGTAAGGAGTGCGCGCGCGCGTGCCGAAATAGCTGAAGAACAGGAAGGTCTTGGGGCTGCGCACCAGCTTCGGAATCATCAACGGTCCGCCGCCGGCGAAACTGAATCGCCCCTGCGCGAAATTGGGCTTCGGAACGGTCTCACCGGTCAGCGAGAAGGGGCGCGCGTCCCACACCGAGTTGTTCAGGCTGACCGACAGCGATCCGTGATAGCCCTGCTGTCCCCGCCGCGCACGATTGCCGAACGGACCGTTCTGCCCTGGCCTGCGCCGCGCGCCGGGACCATTGGGCCCACCCGGGCCTCCCCATCCACCGCCGCGTCCGCCGCCGCCACCACCGCCGAATCCGCCAGGTCCGCCGCGCCCGCCGCCGCCACCGAAGCCTCCGCCAGGGCCACCACCCGGTCCCTGAGCGCCCTGTTGCCCGAAGGGGTTCTGCTGGCTCTGCTGGTTCCATCCGGACTGTCCGTCTCCGAAGAGGTTCGGTTGCTGCTGCGCCTGCTGCAAACCGCGATCCAGAGTGCCGTTCATCAGGAAGGCTTCATTCGCGTTGGCCGGCGTCGGGCCATTCTGCTGCTGTCCGGCGTTCGCCTGAGCGGCCTCGGTGAGCGCGTCGATTTCGGCGGTCTGGTTCAGATTCAGGTTCCGATACCCGCGCTGGCCAGGCGGGCCGCCCCCGGGACCGCGATTGGCGTTTTGCTGACCCTGGGCCGCGCGAAGCTCCAGCGCATAATCCGCGTTGACCGGTGCATTGCCCACCACCACGTCGTGCCGCGCGGGCGTGAAAGCCATCATCTCCACCTGAACGGTCCACGTGCCGGCGGGCAGATCGAACTCGTATCGGCCGGTTTCGTCCGTCGTGGTGGTGATTCTGTGCCCGCTCTGGGTGGCGACGACGGTGGCGCCCGGAATGGGCAGACCAGCGGAGCGAACCACCCCGGTGACGTGCACGGTGGGAACCGCCTGGGCGGCGCCGGAGACCGTCAGCACCGCGAACAGCAACACAACACGCAAATATCCCACATGTGGGAGGGCGCTCCGGAAAAGGCGAAAGTTACCGCACGCGAGGATCGCCATAACCATTGCACTGTAAGACTTTGTAAGCCGGCGAACCTACTTCCTATCTCTCTGGACGACGGCCTGCGCCAGGTAGTTGAACACTTTCGCTTCGTCGCGCGCGACCTCGTAATAGGCGCCCCGCAGCAACTGCTCTTTGCGGTTCATGAGCGTCTCGCGGATGTCCTGTTGCACGCGCGGGTTTTCAAATTCGCGCTGCCCGGCGGGCTCCCTCGAAATCACCTTCAGGATGCGATAACCCTCCTGGGTGTGAATCACCGGCGTCACCTGGCCGGGCGTCATGGCCGCCACCGCCTTGCGCAGATCGGGGCTGGCGCGCTCCAGCGCCGATTCCGGCACGAACCCCAGGTCTCCCATGTTGGCGGCGGTGTTGGGGTCTTCGGAGTAGTTCTGCGCCAGCATGCCGAAATCCTCGCCCTGATGGATGCGCGCCTGCAGCATCTCGATTTTCCTGCGCGCTTCTTCCTCGGTTTGCGCCTTGTCGTTTTTGAGATTATGCACGGTGCTGTCGGGATGCGGCGTGACCACGATCTGGGCCATGTGAATCTGCGGCTCGGGAAAGCTGAAGCGGGCCTGGTTGGCCAGGTAGAAGTCGCGAATCTCCCCGTCGGTGATGGAAATCTTCGAGGTAACTTCCTTGTTGAAGAGCTTGTTGATGCTCAGATCCTGGCGCAGTTGCACCTTCAGATCGTCCACCGTCATGTGGCGGGCCGCGAGCTGTCGAAGGAACTCCTCCTGGGTAAACGGAGCCTTCAGTTCGGCCAGGCGCCCGTCCACGTCGCCGTCGGTGGCCATCAGCCCGAGCTTTTCGGCGCGCTGCAGCATGATCTGATTGTCGATCATGACCCGCAGCACTTCCATTTTCTGGGTCAGGATCTGGTCGTCGCTGGTTTTGTCGAGCCCATTGGACAAGCTGGTCTGCGCCGGCCGGTCGGCCGAGGAGAACTGCAATTGATACTGCTTGTCGAGCTCCTGATAGGTGATGACGTGGCCGTTCACCGTGGCCGCTACGTTCTCCGGCACGGAGCGTTTGCAGGACCACGCCGTCAGCGCGAGGGCGGTCATGGCCACGAGTTGTAAGGGACGGGACATGTAGGAGATACACCCATCATACATTCGCGGGCCGACTCCCGGCCGCGGCTACTCTTCGACGATGGTCACTTTGTTCAGAGTGTCGCCTTGCTTCACGGCGTTCACCACGTCCTGGCCGCTGAGGACGCGGCCGAACACGGTGTGCTTGCCGTCCAGCCAGTCGGTAGCGATGTGGGTGATGAAGAACTGGCTGCCGTTGGTGTTCGGCCCGGCATTGGCCATCGACAGTGAGCCCGCCCGATGGCGTTGCGGATTGTTCTTCAGCTCGTCCTCGAAGCGGTAGCCCGGCCCTCCGCGGCCGGTCCCAGTGGGGTCGCCACCCTGAATCATGAAGTTATTGATGACGCGATGAAACACCGTGCCATCGTAAAAGCCCTCGCGCGCGAGGAAGACGAAATTGTTCACCGTCGCCGGCGCGTCTTTCGCGTACAACTCGCAGACGATGGAGCCGCGAGAGGTCTCGAAGGTCGCGGTGTGCTTCTTCTTAGAGTCGATCCGCATCGGCGGCGGAGCGGGATACTGTTGAGCAGCCATAAGGACCAGTGTAGACGGTGGGGCGCGGCCAATGCGATCAAAACGTCGCGGGGCGGCGGCTACGTGGTGCGGGCTCGGCAAGGCGAGAAGCAGCCATCCAGCGCGCGCAGGTCTGCTTGACCCTTATCGCTTATCGATATAGGATAAACGCTCGCCCGGCAACTCGCTGGAAGCGCTGAAGAGCGACCGCACGGGGCAGCACGGAATTCGGATTAACGATCAGTACCGTGTGTGTTTCGTCTGGGAGAACGGCGATGCCCGCGATGTGGAGATAGTGGATTACCACGGAGGGAGACACTGAGATGATTAAGCCGCCGCACCCCGGAGAAACGATCAGGGAAGACTACCTCGTCGCGCTGGGCATGAGCGTGAACCAGCTTGCCAAAGCGCTTGGTGTCGGCGCCGCCCGGCTGAATGAGATCGTGCGCGGGCGCCGTGGCGTTACCGCCGACACGGCGCTGCGGCTCGCGCGGTACTTCGCCACAAGCGCAGAGTTCTGGCTGAACCTGCACTCGCTGTACGATCTGCGCAAGGCCGAGGCGGTGGCGCGGAAAAAGATCGAGCGGGAGGTCACGCCTCTCAAAGTCGCGTGAGCGGGGGAAATCCAGCCCTCACCGCCCCGGCTTCGGCTTCCATTCCCGTGCCAGGCGCTGCGCCTGGGCAATCTGGTCCGGAGTCATCCTGCCGGCCACCTTGTCGCGCTCCCTGACGCCATCGGCATCGTCGCTCGCGCCCGCCAGATGGAGCCACAGGTACGCCTGCACGTCGTCTCGCGCAACGCCCTGGCCCTTTTCATACATGACGCCGAGATTGAACTGCGCGGATGTCTCGCCCCGGTCCGCCGCCGCGCGGAACCAGCGCACCGCCTCCTTGTCGTCCCTCGGGGCGCCCTGGCCCTGGCCATACATGAGGCCGAGGCTGAACTGCGCGTGTGCGTTTCCCTGGTTGGCCGCCATGCGGAACCAGCGCATTGCCTCGGCGTAATCCTGGGGGACGCTCTGGCCCTGCAGATACATGATGCCGAGGTTGGACTGCGCGGATGCGTTTCCCTGGTCCGCCGCTAAACGGTACCAGCGCATCGCTTCCTTATAATCCTGCGGGACAACGTTGCCTTCGTGGAACATTACGCCGAGGTTGAACTGTGCGGATGGTTCTGCCTGGTCCGCGGCCAGACGGAACCAGTGCAGGGCCTCCTTATAGTCCTGCTCGACTC
>CAYVPZ010000112.1:0-10018 GCA_964453955.1 uncultured Solibacteraceae bacterium
CGAACCGCCGCCCGATCAGCTCGTAGGCCGTGAACATCTCGCCGCGAAAGTAGTGCGGCAGGAACAGCGTTGAGATGACCACGCGGGCCAGCAGATAACCGAACACCACCTGCAGGAACCCGAAATTGCCGGCGAACGCGAGCGCCGGCGTCCCGATGACGGTGAGCGTGCTGGTCTCCGCCGAAACGATGGAGAACGAGATGGCCCACCACGGGGCGGTGCGGCCGCCGAGAAAATAATCGCGCAGGCTGTGCTGAGAGCGCCGGAACCGCGCGCCGAACCACGTGATGCCGGCCAGATAGACGAGTATGACGGCGAGGTCCACCAGATGGGGGGTCGTCACACGACGCGATAATAGCATACAGCCGTCATGCGCCGGTTTCTTCCGCTGTATTCTCTTTTCACCCTTCTGGCCGCGCAATCGCCGCCCGATGCGCCGCCCGACCCGGCCACGCAGGATCGCCTGCTGGAGGCGATGGAGCACTACGGTGCGCAGTACGTGTCCACGCTTCCCAACTTTCTGTGCGTGCAGGTGACGCGCCAGCTCGAAGCGGGTTTGCACTCCAATCGCTGGCGCAAGGGGGACACGCTGACTTCCCGTCTCAGCTTCCACGACGGCGAGGAGAAGCGCACGCTCGAACTGGTCAACGGGAAGCCGGCGGACGCGGCGAAGCGGCAATGGCGCGCGCCGCTGACCACCGAGGGAGAGTTCGGGATTCTGCTCGCCCGGGTGGTGGACCCGGCCAGCGACGCGACGTTCGCATGGAGCCGCTGGGAGACCGTGCGCGGCAAGCGCCTGGCCGTTTTCGACTACACCGTGGACAAGGAACACTCCACCCTGACCATGCAGCTCAGCGACCTGGCCAGGGACGTGCTCGCGTACCGCGGCTCCGTATACGTGGACGCGGAGACGGGCGCGGTGTGGCGCATCACCGATACCGCGGATTCGGACATTCCGCCGCAACTGCGCATGCGGGCGATTTCCACGGTCATCGACTATGCCGAGACGCCGATCGGCGGCAAATCGTACTTGCTGCCGGCGGCGGCCACTGTTCTGGTGATCACCGACATCGCCCAGGTGCGCAACGAGCTGGAGTTTCAGGATTATCGCAAGTTCGAGGCGGAGTCGGTGATCAAATTCGGAGACAGCCACGAATGAACACGCACGCCGGTGCAGATGTTTCCGTTCGGCGTCACGAAGAACTCCTGCAAAAAGCTGCCCGTGGCGAATTGGGCGGCGGCGTCCGCCAGCTCGGGCATGTCCAGACGCATGTGATCTTCCGATTCGAGGCGGCTCAGCGCCGCGCCGCAGATCATGTTGGCGGTTTCGCACATCACCTGGGCGATTTCCGCCTCCGCGACGTCGCTTTCGTCCACGCCGAGAAACGCGGAGGCCAGCACCGCGGCAACATGGGGATCGATGCCGATGAGAAACTCTCCGCGCACCCCGCCGTCGAAGCGGACCAGGACGCCCAGCATGCCGCGCTGCTGGTCCGCCGAGAGCGGCGGGCAGACCTCGACCTCGGCGAAAAACATGGTTTCCAGCACGCTGCTGGCGGCCGCCGACACCGCGGCGCCCAGCTCGGCTTCGTTCGGGTTGGTTCGGGCGATCATACGCTGCACTCCAGCACCTTTTCGAGAGCCTCCCGGAGGGTCTCGGGGGAAAACGGCTTGGCGATGTAGCCCTGCGCGCCCAGGCCGATCATGCGCAGAATGCGCGGCCGGGTGGAGTCGGTGGAGACCACCACCGCCGGGATGTCGCGCAGCTCCTTGTCTTCGGACAGCCTGCGCATGAGTTCCTCGCCGTCCATGCGCGGCATGTTGATGTCGGTGAGGATCACGTCCACCTTCTTCCCCCGCAGGCGCTCCAGCGCTTCGGCGCCGTCCCCCGCTTCGATGCACTCGTCGAGGTCGAAGCCGGACATGACCATCACCCGGCGAATGAACGCGCGCATGGCGGGCGAATCATCGACCAACAAAACTCGGTACGCCATTGGCGACCCCCTTTCTGGATGGTGCGTGCAGCGGGAGCTCCGTCTCCGTGCCGTTGCCCTCCCGCACCCGCATCGTGCCGTTTTCCGCGGTAAGGCGGACCGTTCGGGAGACCTCGCCGCCGACGGCTTCGGAGGCGATCAGTATGCCATGTTTCCAGAGCATTTTCCGGGCGGCCTGATAGTTGCGCTTGCCGATGTTGAACACCCCCTGGGGGTCCAGCACCTGGGCCCCTCCGGCCAGCCGCACCACCAGACGGCGGCGGTCCGCGCCCTTCTCCGACGCCAGCTGGAACAGCCGCTCGATGCCGGTGTCGGCGAACATCCACGGATTCGTCTGCGCTTTGCGCGCGTCCATGTTCGATTCCGGAAGCATGAAGTGCAGCAGGCCGGCGATGCGCCGCAGGGGGTCCCACACCGAAACGGCGATGCACGATCCCAGGGCGTAGGTCACCAGCTCGCTGTCCGGCTCGGCGCTCACCTGGCAATCCGAAATGCCGATGACCAGGGTCTTCATAGTTTCGCACTCCGCCGGTAGACCGCCGGACAAACGTACTCCAGCGGGTGTTCGATGCCGCTGAGGCTTTCCGAGTGGCCCACAAACAGATACCCGCCCGGGTGCAGGCAGCCGGCCAGCCGGTTCACCAGGTCCTGCTGCGTCCGGCGATCGAAGTAAATCATCACGTTCCGGCAGAAGATGACATCAAAGGTGCGGCCGTGCCGGAAGGGCTCAATCAGGTTCATGCGCCGGAACTCGATGAGCGACGCGATTTCCGGCCGCACCTGCTGCCAGCCTTCGCGGTCGCCGCGGACCTTCAACAGGTAGCTTTTCTTCCATGCTTCCGGCAGGCCGACCAGACGGTCCTGGGCGAAGCATCCGTGGCGCGCGTGATCGAGGACCTTCGTGGAGATGTCGGTGGCCAGAACGAACGGCGGCGTGTGCGGCGCCGGCGCGCGCGAGAGCGCGTTCAGCACCGTGAAGACGATGGAGTACGGCTCCTCGCCGGTGGAGCAGGCGGCGCTCCACACGGACGGCAGCCGCCAAGGCGCGGCGCGGACCATTTCGGCCAGCAGATCGAAGTGCGCCTGCTCGCGCAGAAACGAGGTGTGGTTGGTGGCCAGGGCGTCAATCAGCTCCACCAGCGCCTGGCCGCTGGCGTCGGCGGTCACATGCCGATGGTACTCGGCGAAGGAGCCGAATCCGCCCTGACGGATTTTCTTGCCCAGCCGGGCCGCCACCAGTTGCTGTTTCCCGTCGCGCAGGTCCAGACCGAAGCGCGCGTGCGCCAGTTCCCGAATCTGCTGGAACTCCTTTTCGGTCAGGGCGCAGTTTCCCGCCACCGGGATGACGAAATCAACCGCGGGCTTTGTCGGTGCGGGTCTCGCCACAGAGCGCCTCCAGATCCAGAATCAATCCCACCCTCCCGTCGCCGAGGATGGCGCCGCCGGCAACGCCCTCGATGCCCTGCAGCATTTCGCTCATCCCCTTGATCACCACTTCCTGTTTGCCCACCAGGCCGTCCACCATGAGGCAGAACTTGCGCCCGGCACCCTCGGATACGATCAGCAGACAGCGCGTTGGATCTTCATTGGTGGGTTTGACGCCGAAGCGCCGGTACAGCCGGATCATGGGCAGCAGCATGCCGCGGACCAGGGCCATTTCGGCGCGACCCTGCACGGTGGAGATCATGTCCGCGGTGGGCCGCACCATCTCCCGCACCGCGAACAGGGGCACGATATAGCGCTCGGCGCCCACGGTCACCACCAGGCCGTCGATGATGGCCAGGGTCAGCGGAACCTTGAGCAGAAACGTCGCCCCCGCGCCGGCGGTGGAGCGAATGTCGATGCGCCCGCGCAGCTTGTGGATCTGCCTGCGCACCACGTCCATGCCCACGCCGCGTCCGGAGACGTCGGTGACCTGCTTGGCCGTGGAAAAGCCTGGCTGAAAGATCAGGTGAAACAGCTCGTGCTCGCTGAGCTGCGCACCGGGCTCCACCAGACGCCGTTCGGTGGCCTTCTTCAGGATCTTGTCCTTGTTGAGGCCGCGGCCGTCGTCGCCCACCTCGATGACGATGTGGCCGGCCTGGTGCGAGGCCCGCAGAATCACTCGCGCCACCGGCGATTTTCCGACGGCCTGGCGCTCGGCGGGCGTCTCCACGCCGTGATCCAGGGAGTTGCGCACCATATGCATCAGCGGATCGGCCAGTTCCTCGACGATGTTGCGGTCCAGTTCGGTCTCTTCGCCGGAGGTTTCCAGCTCCACGCGCTTGCCGTTCTTGCGCGAGAGATCGCGCACCAGCCGGCTCATTTTCTGAAAGAGCTGGCCCACCGGCACCATGCGCATGGACATGGCCGTGCGTTGCACCTCGTCGGTGATGCGCGCCAGTTGCGAGAGATTCCGCACCAGCCGGGGCCGGGTCTCGCCGGCCAGATCGGGATCGTGGCGCACCAGCGACTGGGCGATCACCATCTCGCCCACCATGTCCACCAGGTAGTCCAGCTTGCCGGTGTCCACCTTGATGGCGCGGGCCTCCCGCTCATGCGTGTCCGCGCTCTTCGGGGCGGCGGCGGGCTCATCGTGGATGGCCGCCGCCGGCGGGGGCGGGGGCGGTGCGGCCGGGGGAGGCGCGGGGGCTGCGGGAACGGGTGCGGGCGGAGGGGCGATCTGGGTCACCGCCTCGGAGAGCTTCGCCAGGCTGGCGTCGGAGGGAGGCGCGGTGAGCGCGCGGATGGAAGCCAGCAGCCGGGCATTGTCCGGCGCCGCCACCGTGGCCCCCTGGCGCGTGGTCCCTTCCCGCAGAATCGAATCGAGCTGGTCCAGCCAGAGAATCAGGTAATCCTTGCTCTCCAGCATGCGGTCGATCACCGCGGAGTCGATGGCCAGCTTGCCGTTGCGCGCCAGATCGAGCACGGTTTCCACCTCGTGCGCAACCTCCTGCACGGCGCCCAGCTCCAGAAACCCGGCCAGCCCCTTAATGGTGTGAAACGCGCGGAAGCTGGCATGAATGGCCTCGGAGTTGCCGGCGTCCTGTTCGAGCTTCAGCACATTCCGCTCGATGCCGCTCAGGTGCTCGCGGGACTCCAGGATAAAGTCGCCGAGCAACTCCGGATCTTCCGCGATGCTCAGCGGCATCGGTTTCGTCCCGGATGGTGTTTGCTCCGTATCCCGGCTCATGGCTCCTCCGCTCAGATCTCGACCGAGTGCGGCAACGAAAAGCCCGGCCGGAAAACCGTCGCGCCCTCGCGAGCCTCGGCCAGACAAATCTGTACGCTAATGGAGCCGCCATCGCAGGGGAACGGCACCGACACCCATTCCCGGCTGCCCACGCGGCGCGTCTCGAAGTTGCGTCCGTAGACCACCGTGGGCGTGCTCAGGGCCATGGTCCCCAGCGTCTCCTCCAGCTTCGTCTTGATGTTGCCGATCACCATGTTGGCCACCTCGGCCACGGCGTCGAGCACTTCGTCGTCGATGGCCGGGCATTCGGTCATCAGCATCGCGGAGGCGAGGTGGCAGGCGATCTCCGCCGAACAGGACATGCTGCCGGTTCCCACCCACGCGCCGGCCAGGCCGAGCAGGGCCAGCACGCCGGAATTGGTTCCCGCGCTATCGTCCACGAACGGTTCTCCCGCGGCGACGTCGATCCCCAGCATCATGGAGAAGACCTCCTGCGTCGATGAGGTGATCGCCGCCACCAGGTCCGCGTTGGTCATGGTTAAATCCTCACTACGACCGGGCCAGCAGGGAACCGAATCCGGCGATCTCCTGCGCGCTGACGACTCGGTCGATGTCCAGCAGGATCTTCACTTTCCCCTTCACCTTGGCCATCCCCAGAATGAACGGCGTGGTCAGTTGCGCGCCGAAATCGGGCGTGTTCTCGATGTCCGATCCGGCCAGATTCAGAACTTCGGACACCGTATCCACCACCAGGCCCACCTGAATGGTGCTGATCTCTCCGCGGACCTGCACCACGATGATGCAGGTCCGCTGCGTGTACTCGATGGCCTCCAGACCGAACTTCAGGCGCAGGTCCACCACGGGAATCACCTTGCCGCGCAGGTTGATCACGCCCTTCAGGTAGTCGGGCGTCTGAGGCACCGAGGTAATCTCCTGTACGCCCATGATTTCACGTACTTTGTCGACGCGAACGCCAAACTCCTCCGGTCCCAGGCGGAAGGTCAGATACTTCCCGGCGCGTTCATCGGTGGCCACCTGCGTGGCGGTCCTTTCCATGGTGACTGTCTGCATACGAATTCCCCTCCAATGTCGTGTGAGCCTGGGTGAGTGGCTCTGGATTTCGTATCGGCAGGCGGGGGGGAAACGTTGGGGATTTTTCGGGAAGGGGGAGTAAGGGGAGTAGAGGGAGTAAAGGAAGTAGAAGGAGTAGAGGAAGCTGCCCGGGCGCCGAATTCCTTTACTCCCTTTACTTCCTTTACTCCCCTTACTCCCCCTGTTCTAAATTGCCGCTGGCAGCGGCAGACAGGCCTTGGCCAGCGCCCGTTCCAGCAGGGTGCAGGCGTCGGTTTCGCTGAGACTCCGGGAAATGGAGAGCTCGGTGAGCAGCATGTGCCGGGCCCGGTCCAGCATCTTCTTCTCGCGGAACGACAGCGGTTTCCTGGTCTGCTGGATCACCAGACTCTTGAACACTTCGGCAATCTCCGGCAGACTGCCGTGGTTCATCTTCTCCGAATTCTCCTTGAAGCGATCCTTCCAATCGGCGTTGCGCGGGCAATCGCCCTCGGAGAGAAAGGCCAGCACACGGGCGATCTCGCCGTTTCTGGTCACCTTTCTCAGCCCCAGCTCTCCCACATGCGAGAACGGCACCATCACCGTCAGGCTGCTGCAGTTGAGCCGGAGCAGATAGAAGCGCTCGCACCGTCCCTCAAATGCTCTGGAGCTGATATTCTCGATTGTCCCGACCCCGTGATTGGGGTACACGACTTTCTCGCCAGGTTGGAAGTTCATAGGCGTAGCAATACACCTGCCTGAAGTTGCAGTCGGAATTAAGTTGCCCGGAAACTGAATCTTACGGCGGGTTTCGTGTTTTGTCAATATCAACAAAGCACTTGCAGCCCGGCCTGAAACCCTGAGCACACCGGGGGCCGTTCCCGGACTGGGCGAAAACACCCACTTTCCACCCGGCGGACGTGTATAAACACCCACGCATTTTTTACGCCAGACCTGAGACAACGGATTGTCAGTGACTTAGCGGGCCTGGCCGGACGCCGGGTAGGATTTGGAATAGTTGTTCCGCGTGTTGGTGACGCTGAAAGACCCGTCTTCGGAGGCGGCCAGGATCAGCGGCTTGCCCTCGCAGGCCTCGTCCACGTTGGCGATGAAGGAATCCGGAGCATTATGGTCCGAGCCACCCTCCACCGCATAGTGGAGCTGCCAGATGTCTTCGAGGCCGGGCGAATTCCTCACCGTCTGCCAGGCTTCCGGGCTGCCTCCCTTACGCGCGCCGTTGTCCATGATGGCCACGCGCGGGTGCAACGCATCCACGATGGCCGGCGAATTCGACAGGTTCATCCCGTGGTGGGTGACCAGATACACGTCCACGGTTCCCAGCTTGTTGGCCGGACAGGCCAGCTCCAGTTCCTTGTTCCACGTCAGATCGCCGAGATCGACAAACCGGAAGTTGCCGTAGCGGAGCACGAAGCCCGCCGACCGGGCGTTCTCGGTAGCATCCACGTCACGCTTCGCGGTGCTGGCGCACACCGGGTTATCCCGGCCGCCGGCGGCGAGCGGCTGGGCGATGACGGCGCCATCGGCCGATACAATGGTCACATCCACGCCTTTGAGCGGTATGGTGTCGCCGGGTTTTACCACCTGGTGCGCTGTTTTGGAGATACGCTCGTAGTCGGCGAAATCCTCGCGGGTGACCTTGGAGTCCTCGCGATTGGGGCCGTGGTCCAGCCAGGTACCCACGGCGAGCCGGTCGGCGAGCTGCGGTGCGCCGCCGACGTGATCGCGATGGTAATGGGTGATCAGCACGTAGTCGATTTTCTTGATGTGGGCCTTCTTCGCCGCCTGCACGATGCGATCGGCATCGCGGCCGTTGAAGCCTCTCCAGCCGGTATCCACCAGCAGGGACTGGCCGGCCGGGGTCACAATCAGCGTGGCCTGGCCGCCTTCCACATCCACGAAAAAGATGTCCAGGGTCTTCGCCGCGTGGGCGATGCCGGCGGCCGAAAACGCCAGCAGAAAAAAGATCGCGCGCCGCATCGCCTCTGAATGTATCACAATGGTGCGATAATGCCGGAACAGCCCCGATCTCGCTTGCGTACATATAGTTGGGCAAGGTAGAGCGATGTCCTATTGCACCAGTTGCGGAAAAGAGGTCCACCCCCTGGACGTATACTGCGCCGGGTGCGGCGGCCGGCAGCCGAGCGCGCCGGTGGCGGATCCGCTGGCGGGCATCAGCCCGCGGACCGCTTCGCTGCTCTGCTACATTCCGGTGCTGGGGTGGATCGCGGCGATTGTGGTGCTGGCCTCGTCGCGCTTCCGGAAGGACACCATTGTCCGCTTTAATGCCTTCCAGGGGTTGTATCTGTTTGTGGCGTGGCTGATCGTGGATCAGTCGCTGGGCTGGTTCTTCGCGATGTCCTTCCCGGGACCGCACTTCCACAACGTGGTGCCGGCTCTGCTCAAGATCGTCATTTTCGGCGCGTGGATCTTCATGATCGTGAAGGTGGCCCACAACGAGCACTACAAGCTGCCCATCGTCGGCGATCTGGCGGAGAAGTCGCTGTCCGAGCAACGGTAACCACGCCGAACCAGCCCCCCTTGCACGCTCAGAAACGGATGCTGTCGAGCGCAACGAGAGCGCCGCCCAGGCAAAGGACGATCCCAAACGCACGATACCGGCGCAGGAACGAGGCGCGGTCCTGGGGAGCCAATCGCTCAAGACGTTCCGATGACCAGATTTTCGCAGCGCGGAGCGGTGAAATCGCGACGAAGAGTCCCAGAATTATTCCAACAGCGCTCAGGGACAAATCCATTGCTGTCATCATCGGCCCACCAACGGGCGGAACGGACCCATATCGCTACACCTCCTCATCGAACTCCGCTTCCGGCTCCGGCAGCACGTCATGTTCACCAGCCATCCAGACATAGAGAGTGGGAAGCAGAAAAATGCTCATGAGCAGGTCGGAGATGAGACCTCCCACGATCACGATTGCGAAAGGCCGCTGAGAGTCCGAGCCGATTCCATGCGACATGGCGGCCGGCAGCAGACCCAGGGTCGCGACCAGCATCGTCATCATGATCGGGCGAAGTCTCAACACGGCTCCTTCGACCGCGGAATCCGCGATGGTGTGCCCACGCACTCGAAGTTGATTAATGTATTCAAGCATGATCACTCCGGTTTGCACGGATACGCCGAACAGGGCGAGGAATCCGACCCCCGAGGAAACGCTGAAATTAGTGTGCGTGACGAGGAGCGCAAGCAGGCCGCCAATGCGCGCCAGCATCACGTTCACCAGAATCAACGTGGCCCATTTGAACGAGCGAAACATGCTGTAGAGAATGATGAAGATCAACAGGATGGTGAGCGGCACGACAACCTGCAGCCGGGCTTCGGCGCGTTTCTGGCTCTCGTACTCGCCTTCCCAGTCGATGTGATAGCCGCGCGGCAGTTGGACCTGCTTGCTTACCTTCTCGATCGCCTCCCTGACCGCGCCGCCCAGGTCACGGCCGCGGACGCTGTACTTGATTGGGACATACCGCTCATTCCCTTCCCGGTAGATTTCAGAACCGCCGTCTCTCTCCTCCACCTTGCAAAGCTGTGCCAGCGAAACGCGCTCGCCGGTGGGAGCCAATAAACGAATGTTCTCGATAGCTTCCCTGGTGTTGCGGAATTGCGGAAGGTAGCGCATGACCAGGTCGTAGCGTGCCTCACCCTGCAGGACCTGAGTGAGAGCGTTTCCTCCCACGGCGGTATTAACGGCGTCCTGCACATCGGCAACGTTGATCTGATAGCGCGCGGCCTGCTCGCGGTCTACCACGAAGTTGTCGTTGGGCTGGCCGG
>CAYVPZ010000113.1:0-10009 GCA_964453955.1 uncultured Solibacteraceae bacterium
AATTCCCGTCACATTTTCGCGATCTCGGCCAGGATGGCCGCCAGGGCCTTGCGGAAATCCTCAGGTCCTTCCACGTCGAACAACCGCGGCGCCAGCGGCTTGAGCGTGGGCTCGAGCTGATCGATCTGCACCTGCTCCCCGCGATTTCCCTGGCGCCGCCACTCACCGGGTCCCCCGGAACCCATGCCCCCCATGCCTCCCATACCGCCCATGTGGCCGCCGTGGCCACCGTAGCCGCCACGGCCCATGTCGTCGGGCCGATCCGAGCGCGGCCGCGGCACGTGATAGCGAATATAGAACACACGGCAATCGGGTGAAGGCGCCGCCTCAATCGGCTGCAGGTCTTCCCCGGCCTCGAACTCCACGGTGCTGCTGAGCACCACGACGGCGCGGGCCTGTCCATCTCCGGGCGCGCCGATTCTCTTTCCCACCTCGGAAACGAAAAACGAGGCAATGCGGCTGCGCTCGCCGAGCGATTTGATGTCGATGGTGCCGGTGTCGTTCACGCTCAGCGTGGTCTTCATCGCGGGCCAGTCCAGCGTGTGCACATCGTCCTGGTGGAAAGTGACGCGCTGGTGCAGCAGGTCCAGCAGCGCCACGTGCAAAGAAGCGTTGTGCAGATCCACCTGCGAAATCGCCTTCAACGACGGCAGCAACACGCTCAGATTCCCGTTCTGCGCCCGCTGCGATCCGCTGGCCCGCTCGGACGGCGTCAGATTCACCAGCACGTCGATCCGTACCGGGCGGCGGGCCTCGAGTGGGAGATGCAGCGCCGTACCGATGAACGGCAAATACCAGGAGTCCGGCGGTTCGGCAGGAGACAGGAACTCGACGGGCGGAATACCGCGCCACGCATCCGGCAATGGATCGTTCCGCAACGGAGCAACATGCAGCCGCTCCTCCTTAATGCCGTGCTCCCCGTTTTCGGTATCCACCACGGCGAGGGCAACGCGGTAGTCGCCGGGCAGGACAAACGCGGAAAAGGTGAAGGTGAGGTATTCGGAGCGCACCCCCTCCTGCACTTTGTCGAAGTCGATTTGTCCGTGGTTCTGCCAGAGGTGGCCCTCCCGGTCGGTGATTTGGACCAGCATGAGCAGCCGGCCTTTGCCGGGACGGTCGGCCAGTTCGGCGCCGTCCACCTGAAGCCCCAACTGCACCATCAGCCGCTGGTGATTGGAGAGCCGGGCGGGAGAAACCTCGGTAGCCCAGCGAATGCGCGAGCGCTCGCCGCTCCTGACCCATTCATTCAGCGGGTACTTTGCGAGCACCGGATCGGGCGAGCCGTTCTGCGCACGGGCCGCCGAGACGCCGCACAGCAGAACGAATGCCGCCGTCAGGAAGACGGACAAGTGAATCCTGGAAAGAGGCCGCACGCCAGCTATAATCGCACGCATGAAACCCGTGTGGGCAGGATTCCTGGCTGTGTTGTTGGCCGGGGCGGCCGCCGCGCAGCAGCACGTCTCTTTTTCCACCAGCGACGGCTGGGTCATTTTCGCCGACCTGTACGGGACGGGCGCCCGCGGCATCGTGCTGGTCCACGGAGGCCGCTTCGAAAAGAGCAGTTGGGAGCCGCAGGCTCGGGTGCTCGTGAAGGCGGGATTTCGCGCCCTGGCCATCGATCTGCGCGGCTACGGCCTGTCCAAAGAAGGTCCGCCCGCCGCGCGCGGCGAATACGGGTCGCCGCTGGATGTGCTGGCCGCCGTTCAATATCTCCATGCCCACGGCGCGAAAACGGTTTCGGTGGTTGGCGCAAGCATGGGAGGCGACGCGGCGGAAGCAGCGCTGGCCGAGGCCGGGCCAGGCGAAATCGATCGCGTGGTGCTGCTGGCCCATGGCGCCTATGGACCGGCCGAAAAGCTGAAGGGGCCGAAGCTGTTCATCGTAAGCCGTGACGACCCGGGCCCGGAAGGCGAGCCGCGCCTGACCAGAATTCGCGCCCAGTACGAGAAGGCTCCCGAACCGAAACAATTGCTGATCCTCGATGGTTCCGCGCACGCCCAGTTCATTTTCCGGACGGATCAGGGAGACCGGCTGATGCGCGAGATTCTCACATTTCTCTCGGCCCCGTAGGCGGCGATGGACACGCGGCGACCAGCCGCGTTTCGCCGCCTGATATCCTGAAGCTTCTCCCATGGCACGCGTCTTTCCCTTTCGGCCCTATCGCTACGCCGCCGGCGCCGGTCCGCTTGACCGGCTGGTCACCCAGCCCTACGACAAAATCTCGCCGGCGATGCGCGAACGCTATTTGTCGCTGAGCCCGTACAACCTGGTGCGCATCATCCTCGGCGAAAAGCAGCCCGGCGACGGCCCGGACAGCAACGTCTATACGCGCGCGGCCGCGCATCTCGAAGACTGGATCGCCGGCGGCATCCTCGCGCAGGACGCCGAGCCCGCGTTCTATGCCTACTTCCAGGAATTCTCGGTTCCCGATCTGGCCGGCACGCTGGTGCGCAAGGGATTCATCGGGCTGGGCGCGGTGGAGGACTACTCCGCCGGCGTGGTGCACCGCCACGAGCAGACGCTGAAGGGCCCCAAACAGGATCGCATGGAATTGTTGCGCCATACCCGCGCGCACTTCGGCCAGATCTTCATGCTGTACCCCGATCCGGCGCTGGCCATCGACAAGCTGCTGGACGAAGCCGCCGCGCTCCCGCCCACCGCCGACGTGACGGACGAGTACGAGGTGCGGCACCGCGTGTGGCGCATCGCCGATCCGGCCGCGGTGGAGCAAATCGGGCAATTGATGGCGGACCGCAAGCTGCTCATCGCCGACGGCCATCACCGCTACGAGACCGCCCTCGCCTTCAGCCGCGAGAACGCCGGGCTCGCGGGCGCGGACCGCGTGATGATGACCTTCGTCAACATGCATTCGCCCGGCCTGCGGATTCTGGCCACCCACCGGCTGGTGAACGGCCTGGCCGGTTTCGACGGGGCCGCTTTGGTCGCCCGCCTGGGCGCATCCGCCGTGCCGCTGGAGCGTTTGCGCAGCCTGTTCGCAACGCCCGCCCCCGATCGCCTGCGCCTCGGCATCGTCCTTGCCGGCGCTGACGGCGCGTATCTGGTGGATCGCGCGCGCAGGCCGGAGGATCTGGATGTCCGCTTCCTGCACGATGAGATTCTGGCGGGCGCGCTCGGCATCGGCGAGCAGGATGTGCGCGAGGAGAGATACCTCAGGTACGTGCGCGGTCTCGACGCCGCCGTCGAGCGTGTGAACGCCGGCGAAGCGCAGGCCGCGTTTCTGCTGGAGCCCACCACCGTGGAGCAGGTGGCCGGCGTGGCGTTCTCGGGTGGAGTGATGCCTCAGAAATCCACCGACTTTTATCCCAAGCTCCTCAGCGGCCTCACCATCTACCGTTTGGGATAGTGCGGCCGCCGGAACCCAGGTATAATTGGTGCACTTGACATCGTCGTCCCCACCAGCGCCCGAGTTCGCGGCGCTGATCCGAACCACCGGCGTGCGCGATCAATCATAGCGGGCAGGTCTACAATCGCTGGCCCTGCAAGGCGAGCCCTGCCTCGCCATTGTCATCTTGCACGGCAGCGCCGAATCCCACGCCCGCGTGCAACAAAGTTGCCTGGCGAACCACCCGGCGGACCTGATCCGCGTCCTCCACGCCCCCGATTCGGACCCCCGCCGCAAGCGCGGCTATCCCATCAATGTGGGCATCGACTATTCTCTGAACGTCCCCGGAATTCAGTACGTTTTTCTCCTGGATGATGACGATATCGTCTACCCTTTTTTCACCGCCGTCATGGCCTCCGCTTTCGCCGCCTCGGAAGCCGACGTCGTTTACGCCACGGCAAACCGGCGCGAGGCGGGGAAGCCCCTCGCCGCGGCGTGGCCGCTCCAGCCCTATCCGCGTCTCTTCGACCGGAACTTCATCCCGCTCAACAGCTGCGCCATCCGCGCCGAGGCCCTGCGCCGCTCCGGCGCCCGCGCCGATGAGGAGCAGGATTATCTCGAAGACTGGTTGTTCCTCCTGCGCCTGCTCGAGCACAAGTTCCGCTTCCAGGGCCTGGATGTTACCCTTTCCGAGTTGCGCACCGATTCCGCCGCCGATCTCGCCTGCCGGTACGATCTGGAAATCTGGAAATCCAACGCCCTGCGCATCCGCCAGTACATCAACGCCACCACGTTCCCCGTGCCCGGCGCCGACCTTGCACGCCTGGCCGGCAATCACCTGCCCGCCGCCCGCGAGGATCTCTTCGACGACTCCTCCACCACCACCGCGCTCCACCGCCGCATCTGGGAACTGGAGCATTCCCTCTCCTGGAAATGCACGCGGCCCTTGCGCGATGTGGCTGGAATGCTGTTACGTCTGCGCGGCCGCTGGAGTGCGAGAGTCTAGTGCCCCATCCCGCACCAGTGCCGCTCCTCTACTACCCGCTGGATTCTTCGCAGCCCGCGACGATTTCGGAGTGGGGCAGGATTGTAGAGGATGCTGAAAGAGGTGTTTACAGGCTGAAGCCTGTGCCACCATGTGCTGTCAGGTTACTGATAAAAGGTGGCACAGACTTTAGTCTGTGGTCCGAATGCGAGATATGTGAGCCTTTTTCAGCCCCGCCCGCCCTGGTTTTGTGCCTTGCGACGTTGTGGGGCAGGTTTGCAACTGTTGAAAACCTGCCCCACAACCGTTTTCATCCGGTTCGGTGGCCGGAACGGCCAGGTCCAACACGCGGCGCCAGCCGCGTTCCCACGGCGCCCGCTACCATCGTGAAAAGGTAGAATTGAAGTTTCGCCCCTCGATCCCCGTGACAACGACATGAACCACGTATTGTCCACGCACCTGTTTGCCAATCACCGCCTGAACACCGTGTGGCTGGAGCGCATCCAGAACGCCGGCATCGGCGCCGTGGAGATCTTCTGCGCGAAGCAGCACTTCAACTACAACAACCGCGCGCAGACCGACGAGGTGGCCTCCTGGTTTCGCGATTCCGACATGCAGCTTCATTCCCTGCACTCGCCCATGTATACCGATGACGTGTGGGGGCGCTCCGGTCCGCACGCGGTGATCACCATCACCGAGGTCACCAAAGCGAAACGCATCGCCATGGTGGATGAAGTCAAGCGCGCGCTGGAGGTGGCCGAGTCCATTCCGTTTCGCTACCTGGTTCAGCACGTCGGCGTGGGCGGGGAAGAGTACAGCGAGCATAAGGTGGAAGCCGCCTTCAACGCGCTGGACGAGCTGAGCAGCTTCGCGCGCCAGCGGGGCGTGGAGATCCTGCTCGAAAACATCCCCAACGCACTGAGCAGCGCGCAGCGCCTGGTGGATTTTCTGGCCCAGACGCACCTGAAGCTGGGCTTCTGCTTCGACCTCGGACACGCCAACATGAACGAGGGCGTGGAGGCCGCCTACCGCATCATGGAGAGCCGCATCCGCTCCACGCACCTGCACGACAACGACGGAAAAGCCGACCAGCACCTGTTTCCGTTTCTCTCCGAGGGCGGCACCATAGACTGGAAGAAGGCCGTGGAACTGCTGCGCGGCCGGCCCGAGCAGTACCCGCTGCTGCTGGAACTGAAGGAAGTCCCCGCGTTCGGGCCGCACCCGTTCGACAAAGCGGAAGAAATCTTCGAAAGACTCGAGAGCCTGTAATGTCTGAAACCGCAACCAGAATCGCCATCGCCGATGCGGGAAAGCACGCCGGCGAAACGGTGCAGATTTGTGGATGGCTGTACAATCTCCGCCGGTCGGGCAAGATCTGCTTTCCGTTGTTGCGCGACGGCACGGGCATCCTGCAGTGCGTCGCGGTGAAGAGCAATCTGCCGGAAGAAACCTTCGAGGCGCTGAAGAATCTCACCCAGGAATCGTCGCTGATCCTTTCCGGCAAACTGCGCGCGGAGCAGCGCGCCCCAGGCGGTTACGATCTGGACGTGCAGACCGCCGAGATCCTGCAGCGGGTGTCCGAGGCCGACCCCTACCCGATCACCCCCAAGGACCACGGCACCGACTTCCTGATGGACCATCGCCACCTCTGGCTGCGCAGCCGGCGCCAGAACGCCATCATCCGCGTGCGCCACGCCATTATCAAGGCCATCCGCGACTACTTCGACGACAACGGCTTCACCCTGGTGGACACGCCCATCTTCACGCCGTCGGCGTGCGAGGGGACCACCACGCTGTTCGAGGTGAAATACTTCGACGACGAGAAGGTGTACCTGACGCAATCGGGCCAGCTCTACAACGAAGCCGATGCCATGGCCTTTGGTAAAGTCTACTGTTTCGGGCCAACATTCCGCGCGGAAAAATCAAAAACGCGGCGCCATTTAACCGAGTTCTGGATGGTGGAGCCGGAAATGGCCTACGCAACGCTGGAGGACGTGAAGGAGGCGGCCGAGGGCCTGGTAGTGCACGTAGTCCAGCGCGTGCTGGAAACGCGCATGGCCGATCTGCAGGCGCTGGAGCGCGACGTCAGTAAATTAGCGACTATTCGCGCACCATTTCCACGAATTACCTACGATAATGCGGTGACAAGGCTGCGGGAAAAAGGCAGCGAGATCCAGTGGGGCGGCGATTTCGGCGGCACCGACGAAACCCTGATCAGCGAGGATTACGACCGGCCGCTCATGGTGGACCGCTATCCCTCCCAGGTGAAGGCCTTCTACTTCCAGCCCGATCCCGAACGGCCCGAAGTCGCGCTGGGCGTGGATGTGCTGGCGCCCGAAGGCTACGGCGAGATCATCGGCGGCGGGCAGCGCATTCACGATCTCGATCTGCTGCTGAAGCGCCTGGAAGAACATCATTTGCCGCGCGAGGCCTTCGAATGGTACCTGGATCTGCGCAAATTTGGGTCGGTGCCTCACGGCGGCTTCGGCATGGGCGTGGAGCGCGTGGTGGCGTGGATCTGCGGGCTGGAGCACATTCGCGAAACCATCCCCTACCCGCGCATGCTGTACAGGACCCGCCCGTGAACGGAATTATTAGCCGCCGATTAACACGGATAAACACGGATGGCGGAATGAGCACAATCGGGAAATCGGTGTTCATCCGTGTTCATCCGTGGCCAACTAGCTTATGCCAACTTCTTCCATAGCGATCATCGGCGCGCCGCTCGACCTCGGCTCCGGCCGGCGCGGCGTCGACATGGGACCGTCGGCCGTCCGCGTGGCCAGCGTCTTCGCGCGCGTGGCCTCCCTCGGCTACGATGTGGTGGACCTCGGCAATGCCCCCGTGGCCCAGGCGGAGATGTTCCCCAGCGGGCCGCCGCACGCAAAATACCTTCCGCAAATCGCCGGGACGTGCGCCGAGCTGGCGGGCATGGTGGAGGGCGCCATGGAGGCCGGCCGCATGCCCATCATCCTCGGCGGCGATCACTCCATCGCCGCGGGAACGGTGTCCGGCGTGTCCGCGTATTACCGGAAAAAGAACCAGAAAATCGGCTTAATCTGGGTGGACGCGCACGCCGACATGAACTCGCCGGAGACCTCGCCCAGCGGCAACGTGCACGGCATGCCGCTGGCGTGCGTGATCGGCATCGGCCCGCGGGAGCTGACCCACATCGGCGGTCACGCTCCGCAGGTGGACCCCCGCAACGTCGCGCTGGTAGGCATTCGGTCCGTGGACCAGCGCGAGCGCGACCATGTGCGCAAGTCCGGCGTGCGCGCCTTCACCATGCGCGACGTCGACGAGCGCGGCCTGCGCGTGGTGATGGAGGACGCCATTCGCATCGCTTCGGACGGAACCGCCGCCTTCCACGTTTCTTTCGATATGGATGTGATCGACCCGCGCGAAGCGCCGGGCGTGGGCACGCCGGTGAAGGGCGGCTTCACCTGGCGCGAAGCGCACCTCGCCATGGAAACCCTGAGCGACAGCGGGGGAATGTGCTCCATGGATGTGGTGGAAGTGAATCCGGTGATTGACGAGGTAAACCGGACGGCCGTTCTGGCTGTTGAACTGATTATGTCCGCCCTGGGAAATCGGATCTTATGAAACTGCGCGTGGCTGTATTGTACGGCGGGCGCAGCGGCGAACACGAAGTGTCGTTGCGCTCGGCGCGCGCGGTGATGGACGCGCTCGACCGGGGCAAATACGACGTGGCCGAGTACCTGATTACGAAGGAAGGCCGCTGGCTGCCGCGCGCCATCGTGCCCGAGCCGGGCGCTAACGCCGGCATCGACGTCGTGATTCCCATGCTCCACGGCACTTTCGGCGAGGACGGCACGGTGCAGGGCCTGCTGGAGATGGCCGGCCTCGCCTATGTGGGCGCCGGGGTGCTGGCCTCGGCGGTGTGCATGGACAAGGACGTCACCAAGCGGCTGTGCATCGAGCGCGGCTTGCCGGTGGTGGAGTACGTGGTGCTTTGGCGCGACGAGATCGAAGGCGCGCTGCCGGCCTGCGACGCACTGCCGTTCCCGGTGTTCGTGAAGCCCGCGAATCTCGGCTCGTCGGTGGGGATTTCCAAGGCGCACAATCCCGCCGAATTGCGCGAATCGTTGCGGCTGGCCGCGCAGTGGGACACGAAAATAATCGTCGAGCGGGGCATCGCGGGCCGCGAGTTCGAATGCGCCGTTCTCGGCAACGACCGCCCCGAGGCGGCCATGCCGTGCGAGATCCTGCCCTCGCGCGAATTCTACGATTACGAAGACAAGTATCTGCTGGACCGCGCCCAGACCGTGCTGCCGGCCGACCTCGATGCCGGCCAGACCGCCGAATTGCGCCGCCTCGCCGTGGAATGCTATCGCACGGTCAGTTGCGAGGGCATGGCGCGGGTGGATTTCCTGCTGGAAAACGACGCCGGGAAGTTGTTTATTAACGAAATTAACACGGTCCCCGGATTCACTTCCATCAGCATGTTCCCGAAAATGTGGGAGCATTGCGGATTGCCCATGACCAGGCTGCTGGACCGGCTCATCGGCCTGGCGCTGGAGCGGCAGCGGATGCGAGAGGGGCTCCGCTACTCGCGGTAACCGCATGCTGCTGCCTCTCCTGTTCCTGTTCGCCGCACCCACCCCTCCGGCCGACGACGTCGAATCGTCCGTGCGGAGTTTCACCGAAGTGCTGGCCACGGTGGAGAGCCGGGAGGCCGACCCCATCGACACCCAGCGCGCGGTGTACGGGGGTGCGATTCCGGCCATGCTGCGCGAGCTGGACCCGCATTCCGTGTTCTTCGACCCGGATCAGTTCGAGCAACTCAAGACCATGGAGCGGTCCGAATCGAAGGGCTTCGGCAGCATCGTCTCCGTGCTGCCCGGGCGCGTCATCGTATTGCAGGCCATGCCGGGCACGCCGTCGGCGCGGGCCGGTCTGGCGGCCGGCGACGAGATTGTGGTGATTAATAATGTCCCGCTGGCGGCGCTGAATTTCGATCAATTGGTGCAATTTCTGGGGGAATCCCATCAGAAGCAGGCCGACCTTGTGGTGCGCCGGCCGGGCAGCGTACGCCCGCTGCGCTTCACCCTGAATCCCGAACTCATCGACGCCCCCAGCGTCGATCGCGCATTCCTGTTGCAGCCGGGCATCGGGTATGTTCGCGTGGCCAGCTTCGATCCGAAAACGGCGAAGCTGCTCAAAGACGACATCGAGAAACTCGGCGGCGCCAGCCTGAAAGGGCTGGTGCTGGATCTGCGCAACAACACCGGCGGCGTGGTCCAGACGGCCATGGCGTCGGCCAGTTATTTTCTTCAGCCGGGACAGCGGATTCTCACCGCGCACGGCCGCTCGGTCCGGGGCAATGATGAAGTGGACGTGCCGAAGAACGCGTCCCCGTACAGTTTCCCGCTGGCCGTGCTGGTGAACGAGAAGACGGCGAGCGCCGCCGAGATCGTCACCGGCGCACTGCAGGATCACGACCGCGCCACCATTGTCGGCGTGCCCACTTACGGCAAGGGGCTGGTGCAGAGCGTCATGCCGCTTTCGGATAACACCGGAATGGCGCTGACCACCGCGTTCTATTACACGCCCAGCGGCCGTTCCATTCAGCGGCCGTTGCGCGAGGGGCAACTGGGCGACATCGCCTCGCACCGCGAGTACTCCACCGACAGCGGACGAAAGGTGCCCGGCGGCGGCGG
>CAYVPZ010000114.1:0-7102 GCA_964453955.1 uncultured Solibacteraceae bacterium
GGGCCTGCTCGGCAAGCTGCCGGGTGTGGAGCCGCGCCCCTATATCATCCGTTTCACCGAAGACAAACCGAACCCGTGGTACCGGCGCATCTGCTACACCTTCGCCTGGAGCGCGGTGGCGACCTACGCCGTGCTCAACGCCGCCGGTCTGGCGGATGCCGTTCTGACGGGCCGCTGGCAGCTCCGGCAGATCTACGAGGCGGCTTATTTCCCACTGGCCGGAGCGATCCTGCTACTGGGGTTGGCCGGCCTGCTTCCGCGCGTGCGCCCGTCGACGAAAGGCGAAGGGCACGAGCGCCGCTACTTCTACGGCTCGGTGTGGGCAGTGGCGGTGGCTCAGCCGGTGGCCGGGCTGCTCTGGGTGACCCTGCCACGCGGCCGGGACGGCGATATCGTGAAGCTGGCGGTGTTCGTGGGAATTCTGGTGTTCATGGGCCTGCTGGCGCGCCGGGGCGTCCTGCCGCGCACGCGCCGGATTGTACCGGGAGAGCTGGCGGTGTCGGACTGAACCGCGAAAGAACTGCCTGCTGTAAGAAAACGCCGGCGCTGTGATCTAAACGTGTGATCGAAGGAGATCACATTATGAATCACACGCTATCTTGTTTACTCCTGGGATGTCTCGCCCTCGGCGCCGCCGACGGCCCCATCTCCATCACCGAAACGGGCAATGGAGATCCCATCGTTTTTCTGCCAGGTCTGGGCTGCCGCGGCGAGGTATGGAATGCCGTGGTGGAACGCCTGCCCGGACACCACAGTATTCTGGTTTCCATTGCCGGTTTCGGTGGCATGCCCGGCCGGCAGACCGATTTTGCCGCGGTCCGGGACTCGCTGGCGCGCCTGGTGCGCAACAGGAACTGGCACAACGTGACGCTGGTGGGGCACAGCTTTGGCGGCAGCCTTGCGCTTTCGCTGGCTGCCTCCCACCGGGAGCTATTCGCGAAAGTGGCCATTCTGGACGCTTATCCTTTCCCCGGGGCGCTGCTGAAGCCGGGCATCTCGCCCGCCGAGGCGGGTCAGGTGGCCGCGGCGTTGCGCCGGATGACCATGAGCCTGAGTGACGAACAATACCGCGCGCAACAGACGCAACTGCTGCGCATGATGATCGCCGGCGGGCGGGACAATCAGACTGTGCTTTCGTGGATGCTCGCCTCCGACCGCCAGACCCTGGCCGAGGCGCAGTTCGAGATGTTGTCGATGGATCTGCGGCCGGCCATGGAAGGCATCCGCTGCCCGCTTCTGGTGCTGGGCGCGTGGCGTGGCCGGGAGGCGGCGGGTCTGTCGCACGAATCGGTGGAGGCCACTCTGAAGGAACAGTACGGCGCCGCGCCCCACTGCCGCATCGAGATCTCCGACTCGGCACGGCACTTCCTTCTGCTGGACGATCCGGAGTGGGTGGCCCGGCGGATTGCGAGCCTGGCCAGCCAATGAACGAAACGGAACGAGAGCGGCTGTTCCTGGAATTGTTCCACGAGAACCGCCAGCGCATCCTGCGGTTGTGCCATGGGTACCTCAATTCGGTCGAAGACGCCGAAGATCTGTTCCAGGAAATCATGACGCGGGCGTGGAACAGCCTGCCCGGCTTTCGGGGCGAGGCGCGCGCCGGCACGTGGTTGTATCGCATCGCCGTGAACAGCGCGCTGTTGTATCGCAGAAAGCGGGTGCGGCCGGCGCCGCTCGTGGATGTGGCGGGCAGCGAGCCAGACGCGCCGGAGGAGTTGGAAAAGCGCGAACGTGTGACGGCCCTGCGCCGCGCCATTGCCGCGCTCAGCGAACCGGACCGGCTCATCGCCACGCTGCTGCTGGAAGGCCTCAGTTATAAGGAGATCGCGGAGATTACCGGCATCACCGTAAATTACGTGGGCGTGAAGATGACGCGCATCCGGCAGGCGCTGGAAGATTCGCTGAAGGAGTACGGGCATGGAAAACTTTGAGGAAAAGCAGACGCTCTGGCAAAGCCAGACAACGGCGCCCGGGCCGGCCGCGGAGGAGCTTGTGGACGCGCTGCGACGCCACAACCGGACACACACCCGGGTCTACGCGGTGAAGACCGCGCTGGCGTTGTTCATTCTGAGCGCGATGTTTCTGGTGGTGCGCCAGTCGGCTCTGGCGACCTTTGGAGGCCTGCTGGTGGTTGCCGGCGTGGCGCTGGGTCTGGCCGCGAACTGGAGGGAGCGCCTGACCATCGCGCGCCTCGAGTTCTCCGCGCCATCGGCCGATTTCGCGCGCGCGGCCGCGGAGAAGCTGCGACGTCTGGAGAGGCCGGGGCCGGCGCTGTATTGTGCGCTGCTGCTGGGTCCGCTGGCCGGTATGAATGTGGTTATGGCCGCTTTCCTCCCGGGGCAGTGGCGGGCGAATGTGATTGGGTCCCTGCTGGTGGTGGTCGGTTCGTGGGTCGGATTGCAGGCCCGCAAGAAGAGATTCCGCCGCGAAACCCGCCCGCTGCTGGAGCGGTTGGAATCGTTCGGGCACGCCGGCCGGGATTGAGCAGCCACACCTGCGTCCTCTCTTACACATGTAGAGCCGCCTCCGAATCGGCGATAATGGCACATATGAAGTTTTCCGTCGTTGCTTTACTTTTGGCGGCCGCGAGTGCGCCCGTGTTCGCGGCCGTGGACGTGGTTGAGCAGATTATCGCCAAAGTCAACGGCGACATCGTCACCACCGGAGATCTCGAGCGAGCGCAACGCGAAGCGCGCGCGGACATGGTCCGGCAGGGTACGCCCGCCGCCAAAGTCCAGGAGATGATGACCGAGCACGAGAAGGATCAACTGCGCAACAAGATCGATCAATTGCTGTTGATCCAGAAAGCCAAGGACCTCGATATCAAGGTGGATAACGATGTCTCCAAGTATCTGGCCAACCTGCAGAAGCAGGTGGGCGAGGCGGACACCGACAAGTTCCACGAGATGATCCACGAGCAGACCGGCGAGTCCTTTGAGGATTTCAAGGCCGACGTTTCCAACAACATGCTGACCGAACATGTGATCCATCAGGAAGTGCAGGATCGCATGACCATCGATCACAAGGCGGTGGCCGAATACTACGAAGCGCACAAGACGGACTTCGTGCGCGAGGAGAAGATCTTCCTCCGCGAGATTCTGATCTCCACCGAGAACAAGGATGCGGCGGCCGTGGCGGCGGCGCAGAAGAAGGCCGACGACCTGGTGAGGCGCGGGCGCGGCGGGGAACGGTTCGCTGAAATGGCCCACGAGAACTCCGATGCCGTCACCAGGGAGCAGTACGGCGATCTGGGCGGCTGGAAGAAAGGAGAGCTGGCCGACAACATCGAGGCCGCCGTTTGGCCGCAGCCGGCCGGCTATATCACGGACCCCATCAAGGTGCAGAAGGGCCTGCTCATCCTCAAGGTGGAGACCCACCAGAAGGCCGGCCAGGCTTCGCTCGACGAAGCCGAGGGCGAGATCATGGACAAGCTGTACCAGCCGAAGATGCAGCCGGCGCTGCGCGCCTATCTGACCAAGCTGCGCGAGAACGCCTTCCTCGAGATCAAGAAAGGGTACACCGATACCGGCGCCGCGCCCGGCAAGGACACCGCGTGGATGGATGCGGCGCAGCTCAGGCCGGAGACCGTCAGCAAGGCGGAGGCGGCGACCAAGAAGCGCAAGAAGCACCTGCTGGGCATACCGCTGCCAGGCACCACGTCGAGCGACACGTCGAGCAGCAGCACGTCCTCGAAGAAGTAGCGCCCGATGAAGTCTCCGTATATCGGCGAGCTGCAGCCCAATCAAATGGTCACCGGCGTGTTCCTGGTGCAGTCGAAGGACGTGCGGCAGAAGAAGACCGGTGAGCCGTATCTGTCTCTGGTGCTGGGCGACCGCAGCGGCGACATCGACGCCAAGATGTGGGACAACGTGGCCGAGGTGCTGGAAACCTTCGACCGCGACGATTTCGTCCGCGTCAAGGGGCTGATGCAGGTCTATCAGAACCGGCCGCAGTTCACCATCCACAAGATGGTGCGCGTGGCCGAGGGCGAGGTCGACTTCTCCGACTACTTCCCGTGCTCGGAGCGCAGCCCGGAGGAGATGTTCGCCGAGTTGCAGGCCATCATCGCGGGCGTGGGCGATGCGCACCTGCGCGCCCTGCTCGACGCCTTCATGAACGACGAGCGCATCGCCCTTCCGTACCGCACCGCGCCGGCGGCCAAGAGCGTGCATCACGCTTTCCTGGGAGGCCTGATCGAACACGTTTTATCGCTGTGCGAGCTGGCCAGGATCACCGCCGCGCACTACCGCGATATCAATCTCGACCTTCTGCTGGCCGGGGTGATTCTCCACGACGTCGGCAAGATCCACGAGCTGACCTACGACCGCAGCTTCGGATATACCAGCGAAGGCCAGTTGCTGGGGCACATCATTATTGGTCTGCGCATGCTGGACGAGAAACTGATCGAGGTTCCCGGGTTCCCCGAGGAAACTCGCACGCTGCTCGCGCACATGATCGTCAGTCATCATGGCGAGCTGGAGTTTGGCTCGCCCCGGGTGCCGCTGTTTCCCGAGGCGCTGCTGCTGCACCATCTGGACAACATGGACTCCAAGATGGAGTGCATGCGCGCGGCGATCGCCCGGGACCGTCACAGCACCGGCTGCTGGACCGGGTACGTCCCCCCGCTGGAGCGCGCCGTTCTGAAGAAGGCGAAGTACCTGGAACCGCGGGGCGGCACCGTGGCTGAGGCCGGGCCGGAAGCGGCGGCCCCGGCGACAAACCATGCAAACACGGCACGGGAGGCGCGGGCGGCCCGGCCGGTGAGCGGATCGCTCTTCGGAGACAAGCTGCAGGAGGCGCTGCGCAAACCGTGACGCCTAACGGCAAAGCGCGCGAAATGCCGCCGCCGCTGGAGCTGCAGTGTCTCAAGGTTCTCTGGGTGCTGGGGCAAGGCAACGTCGGCGAGGTGCAACAGGCGCTGGCGGCGCAGAAGCCCCTGGCCTACACCACGGTGATGACTCTGCTGGAGCGGCTGCTGCGCAAGGGCGCGGTCACCCGCCAAAGGCACGGGCGCCATTTCGTGTACGCACCCGCAGTGACCAGAGAGGCGCTGCGGCGTGTTGCCGTGCGGCAGTTGGCGGACACGTTCTTCGACGGCTCCGCGGCGGCCCTGATCCGCTATCTGGAAACCAGCGGCGGCCCGCCTCCCAGCATGGCCGACGTGCTGTTCGATTGAGTTGGTGCACACGCGGCGCCAGCCGCGTTTCTTATGCTTCTACCACTCTATGCCGCGGGCGCGCAGGTCCCGCTCGAGCTGCTCCAGCGATTCGAACCGCACCGCGTCGATACCCTCGCTGCGAGCGCCCTCCGCGCATGCCGCCAGGTCGTCCACGAAGAAGCATTCGCCGGCGGCGCAACCGGCACGTGCGATGGCCTCCCGGTAGATGCGCGGCGACGGCTTGGCGGCCCCTACCACATAGGACAGCACGTAGTCATGGAAGTGCCCCAGCAGCGGATAGCTGGCGCGGACCATCGTAAAGTGAATTGCGTTGGTGTTGGACAGCAGCACCAGGCGGTAGCGCCGGGCCAGTGACGCCACCAGCGACTCCGGTATGAGCGTGTCCGGCAGGAAGATACTGCTCCAGACGTCGCAAAACTCGGCGTAGGTCATCCGCAGATCCAGCTCCGCGCACAGGCGGCGGAAGAATTCTTCCGGCTGGAGGGCTCCCGTCTCGAACCGCTGTACCAGATCGGTGCGCCCCAGGCGCCTGGGAATCTCCGCCGCGGGCCACGGACAAAGCCCCTCCATGCGCGCGTAGCCGCGGCGAAAATCGAAGGGCACGATGGTGTTGCCCAGATCGAAAAGAATGGCCCGGATCACCGCCGCAGCGATTCCTCGCGCAGGGCCGGCCATTTCGCCGCCAGGTGGATGGAAGGCCGGCGGCTGCAGCGGAAAACCGTGGCAGGCGGGCAGTTGCGCAGGATGCGGCTCGATTCGACGCGATCGAAGAAACAGGCCAGAAGCCCGCGCACGCTGCACGACATCGACGCCGCCAGATATTGGTATTGATTCAGAACGCCGCCCTCTCCAAGGCACCGCTCGGCCTGTTGCAGGATGTCCATCCGCGTGTCTTCGGGCATGCAGGAGAGTCCCAGCGACGAAACCACGGCGTTCACGCTGCCGGGGCGCAGGCCGGATTGATGAAACAGGTGCGTGGCCGAGCCCTCGATCACCACCAGACGCCGGTCGTTGAAAGTCCTGCGAATGTGCGCCGCAAACACCGGGTTGATCTCGACGGCATAGATGCGGGCGTCGGGGCGCATGCGGGCAAGGAGCTCCTCGGTCACCGCCCCGGTGCCGGGGCCCAATTCCACGATCGTGCGCGCCGACGCGAAATCGATATTAGCCAGCATGGCCCGGCAGAGGGGGCCGGAACTGGGCACCAGCGACGCCACCGAGCGAACCGAGCGGAGAGCCTCCCGCAGGAAGAGACCGTAGCGGCGGGGGATTTTTCGGCTGGACATTATCTAAGGTCGGCGGGGAACATTTTGGCGAGTGCTCATGCCTGCCAGCCACGAGCACTTCCATATTGTAGCGGGAATGCGCAAACGGCGGCTCGATCATTCACCAGGATCAGGCGAACAACGGAGCCGGCGGAAGGATTGCATGGCCAGCGGACGGACGGCCTACTTTTTTGTGCGGGTTCGGCGCCAGATGGCAAAACCGAGCCCGGCGAAGCCAGTCCCCAGCAATACGAATGTACTCGGCTCGGGTGTTGCGAACTGCGGGCTACTCTGAGCCAGTAGTAAAGGCGCCGCGGCTAGAACCAGGCCGCACGCCGTGAGAGCGCTCTTCATCCCGTTCCTCCTCTGGAACACGATCCCCGTCAAATACAGGTTCACTAAAGTTTACCCGTTACTTCACCTGGAGTAAAGAGCCTGGAACGTCATCCAGCGTACCAGAACTACCAAAAGTGGGCTCAAAGACTCGCCGAAACCACCGCGTCCGCCACCTGCGCCACCGGCTTGATGGCCTCAATGTCGTGAATCCGCACGATGTGGGCGCCCCCGAGAATGGCCGCGGTGACCGCCGCGGCGGTGGCCATCTCGGTTTGCCGCTCGGAGGATTGCGCCAGAAAAGACTTCCGCGAGGGCCCCACCA
>CAYVPZ010000114.1:7112-9996 GCA_964453955.1 uncultured Solibacteraceae bacterium
TGGGCAGCTCGAGGGCAGCCAGGCGCGAAAGCTGCGCCAGAATCTCCGTGTTCTGCTCGCGGCGCTTGCCGAAGCCGAGCCCCGGGTCGATGACGATTCGCGCACGGGTCACCCCGGATTGGGTGGCGCGATGGACGCAGGCTCCCAGATCCGCCGCAACCGTTCCCGCCACGTCCTTGAGCGGCGGCAGCTTGGCCCACGTTTCCGGCGTTCCGCGCATGTGGTTCAGGATCAGACCGGCGTCGCACTGCGCGGCCACGCGCGCCAGCTCGGGGTCGAAGGTGAGCGCGCTTGGATCGTTGATGATGGCTACGCCGAACTCCATGGCCTTGCGGGCCACGCCGGACTTGTAGGTGTCCACGGACAGGGGCACGGTAACCCGGTCCCGCAGGCGCTTCAGTACGGGAATGAGGCGGCGGAGCTCTTCGGCCTCGGATATGCGTTGCGAGCCTGGCCGGGTGGACTCGGCCCCGACGTCGATGATATCCGCGCCCTGGTCTTCCAGTTCCATGGCCCGTACATAGGCGCGGTCGGGATCGTCGTAGCGGCCGCCATCGGAGAATGAATCGGGGGTCACGTTGAGAACACCCATGAGCAGCGTGCGCTCCCCGAGCAGCAGCGTGTTATCCCGGATTCTCCACTCGAAGCGTTTGCGGGACATGTCAGGCCTCGATCCGCTTCCACTTCTTTCCCGCGCGCAGGGTGAAGGGGAGGGAGCCGGGCGAGAACTGCAACCGGGTGAAGCGCTCGCCGTCGATTTCAATGGCGCCCGCCTTGACCAGGCGCTCGGCCTCGGTGCGCGAACCGGACAACCCGACGGTGACCAGCAGTTTTGCCAGATTATTGCCCACGCCGGAGGGCACGCGCACGGTTTCGATGTCCAGAGGAACGTCGTGCTGGCGCACCTCGCGGTCGAAATCGGCCTGGGCCTGGGCGGCGTCGGCGGCCGAATGAAAATCGGCGACAACGGCGCGCGCCAGCTCCATCTTGGTGGCCATCGGCTGGTTCCGCGCTTTCAGGGCGGCGATGTCGGCGAGGCTCCTGTCGGTGAGCAGCTCCCAGTAGCGCCACATCAGCTCGTCGGAAATCTGCATGATTTTCCGGAACATCACCTTGGGCGGCTCGGTGATGCCGATGTAGTTGCCCTTCGACTTCGACATTTTTTCCACGCCGTCCAGACCTTCGAGCAGCGGCACCGTCGCCACGATCTGCGGCGGCTGGCCGTAGTTGCGCTGCAGCTCGCGGCCCACCAGCAGGTTCCACTTCTGGTCGGTGCCGCCCATTTCGACGTCGCAGCCCAGCGCCACCGAATCGTATCCCTGGGCCAGCGGATACAGCAGCTCGTGGATCAGAATGGGCGTCCCGTCGCGGAGGCGTTTGGCGAAGTAGTCGCGCTCCAGCATCTGCGCCACGGTGTATTTCGAGCACAGCCCGACGATGTCGGCGAAGCGCATGGGCTCCAGCCACTCGCTGTTGAAGCGGACCTCGGTTTTGTCGGGATCGAGCAGTTTGAAGACCTGGGTCTTGTAGGTTTCGGCGTTGCGGGCGATATCTTCGTGGGTCATGGGCGGGCGCGCGGCGTTGCGGCCGGTGGGGTCGCCAATGAAGCCGGTCATGGAGCCGATGAGGAAAATCACCTGGTGGCCGCAGTCCTGGAAGTGCTTCATCTTGCGCAGCAGCACGGTGTGGCCCAGGTGGAGGTCGGGCGCGGTGGGATCGAAGCCGGCTTTGACGCGCAGCGGGCGACCTTCTTTTTGCGCCAGGACGAGGCGCTCGCGCAGGTCCTCTTCGCGAATGAGCTCGGCAAGCCCTTTCTTCAGGTACTGCAACTGCTCGTCGACGGTCACGACTTCATGGTAGCGTGGCGGGAAAAGGGAGGACGCGCCAGCGGTAGTACCGATGTCGTAGTACCGAGGCTACTACTGGTTCTCCTGTCTAGGTTCGCCATACGTGTTCATCGGCCACAGTCGATCTACGTATGTTCGTTTGCAGGAATTGGGAACCACAGAACGGGCTCCTCGGCCGGGTGGGGCTCATCATCTGCGTGTTGGCCATGCCTCACTTAGCCAAAGCCGACAGCATATACACGAGTTTCGTAGGTGGAGCGACGTACGACTGCTGCGTAGGGTCGTCCGTGAGTGGCACTGCTGCTACCAACGTTGGGGTGCTGGCGGGGAATAACGAGGCGGCTGGAGCTTTCACGCCGGCTGCCGACTTTGACCTCACTCAAATTGACGTTGGCTTCTGGTTCGTGGGCTCGCCGAACAGCGACGAATTCACGCTCAGTTTGAGCCCGGACTCCGGCGGCATGCCCGGCACCGCGATTGAAACGTGGACAGCACTCATCGCTCCCTTCCAATCGAGCGGAACATCCTCGCTGGTGGAACCGGTAATGCCCGTTTCTCCCGTGGAACTGATCGGCGGAAGCCAATATTGGATCGTAGCCACCCCAACTGACTCCAATACCTTTGTAGTGTGGAGCTACAATTTGCCCGGTACGGGACCGGGAGGCATTTTCGCGCAAAACACCGGCTCGGGTTGGTCCGTGTTCGACAGTTCGATAGAAACGCTCGCATTCGATGTCGAGGGAACCGAGGTTCCAGAACCCGGCACGCTGTCGCTGTTGGCTGTCGGCCTGTTAGGAATCGGGTACGCCATCAAACGCAAGCTTTGCGAGTAACTTTGCGGCGCAACAAAGTGTGGCCCAGGGTTAGCCGATCTATACACGAAATCATAGACCAGTTCGGGCGCTGAGGCGTCGACGGCGCCGTCGGTGAGTTTTCGGCTGGATCGCGTGCCATTCATGTCCGAAAACGGCGAGTACGGTTCCTCCTCCCCCGCTATAGTCAAAACAGACGACCGTGGAACTCAGCCACACCATCTG